>DAIODV010000263.1:0-5753 GCA_036746615.1 Mycobacterium sp. | reverse complement strand
TGATCACCTTCGCCCAGCCCTACGCGGAGTGGCGTGGGATGTTCGCCGGTGGCATGCAACCCCGCAGCATGACGGAGAACCCCGACGTCTTCAACAAGGGCCAACTCGACGCCCCAGGCCCGTCGGCCGGTCCGTTCATCGTGTCGATGATCAACCGCAGCGCGCAGCGCATCGTGCTGACCCGCAACCCCCGCTGGTGGGGCCGCAAGCCGCGCCTGGACTCCATCACGTTTCTGGTGCTCGACTCCTCTGCCGTCATCCCCGCTCTGCAAAACAACGCGATCGATGCCGCCGGTGTCGGGACGCTCGACGATATGGTCACAGCCGAGCGCACGCCGGGAGTCGTGATCCGCAGCGCGCCGGCGCCGACCTGGTATCACATGACCTTCAACGGCGCACACGGATCCATCCTGGCCGACGACAAGCTGCGACTGGCGATCTGCAAAGGCATCGATCGCCAAGCGATCGTCAATGTCGTCCAGCATGGTCTGACCAGCCATCCGACGCCGCTGGACAATCACGTGTACGTCGTCGGCCAGGTCGGCTATCAAAACAACAGTGCGCCAGCCGCTTACAATCCGGACCAGGCGCGCAGAGACTTGGATGCATTGGGCTGGCGGCTCAACGGGGCGGCGCGGGAGAAGGACGGTAAGCAGCTAGTCGTCCGCGACGTGCTCTACGACTCGCCGGCTGCGCGTCAGATTGCCCTGGTGGCCCAACAGAACCTGGCACAGATCGGCGTCAAGCTGGTGCTCGACGTCAAAGCCGGCAATGGATTCTTCAACCAGTACGTGAGCGTCGGCGATTTCGACATCGTGCAATTCGGTTGGGTGGGTAACGCTTTCCCGCTGTCTGCGCTGCCGCAGATTTACACCTCTGACGGAGAGGGCAACTTCGGCAAGATCGGTAGCGAAAGCATCGACGCCAAAATCGATCAGACGCTATCCGAGCTGAACGAAAGCAAAGCGCGCGACCTCGCCAACCAGGTCGACACGATGATCTGGCAGGAAGGCTTCAACCTGCCGCTCTTCCAATCCCCCGGCGATATCGCGGTGCGCAAGGATCTGGCCAACTTCGGCGCGCCCGGGCTTGCCGACGTCGATTACCCCGCGATCGGATTCATGCGCTGAAACTATGCGCACAATTCGATACGTTGCGCACCCTTGACGCCGTCGTATCTGGCTGGCGTGCAGGTCAATACGATCACTTGTCCCCGCTCGCCCAGGGTGTCGAACACCTCGGCCATCTTGACCAATCTTTGTGGGTCGGTGAAGCCGAGTGCATCATCGATCAGAATCGGGACGGTGTCTTCTTTGGCGACCAGCGCTGCTCCCGCAAGCCGTGCCAGGATGCCGAGTTGCTCCTTCGCCCCGCCTGACAGCGATTCGTAGGGCACGGTGCAACCGTCGAGGGTGCGGCTGACGATGCACAGATCGGAGTCGACGTCGACCTCGAAAGTGGGGCCGAAGACCGGACGACCGAGCCGCTCCAATTCAGAACGGAATGGCTCGACGTAACGCAGCCGTGTGGTGTTGCGGTGGCGGACCATCACCGTCCGCAGCAGCTGGACGGCGCGGGCTCGGCTACCCACCCGGGCGTGCTCGCTTCGGGCGTGCTCCAGGCCTGTCTCGGCGGCGTCGAGCTTTCCCTTGCGCCCTTCGGTGCCGAATAGCCGTAGCTCCAGGCCTATCTCATGCAACGTGCGGGTGATCTCGTCGTGGCGAGTGCGCAATTCCTCGGCCACGGCGGTCGCGTCGGCCAGTTCGGCGGCCACGGCGTCTGGCGCTGCCGCGGCCAGTTCTTCGGACAGTTCGGTGACCCGCCCCGCTGCCACTTGTGCTGCCTGCAGATCGTTGGCGGAGGTGGCCTCCAGTGTTTCGTCGGTGATGGTCGCCCGCTGCTCAGCTAACCGGTGGGCCACCGCAGCCAACTCAGAACGTTGAGTAGTCAGCTTCTCGTTGGAAAGGGTTGCCCTCGCGGATATTTCGCTGAGTTTAGCCGCTGCGGCAGCTGCGACTTTGCGGTGCGTCTCGAGGTCCGCAGCTGCTTTGATGCGGGCCGTGTCGGATTCCTCGAGCTCGGCACGGGCGGTGGCGGCGTCTGCCGCGATGTCCTCGGTGCCCGCGTTGGCCTGCAATTCAGCCTGTCTGGCGCGCAACTGATCCACGTCGTCGTCACCGCACAAGGCAATGAGGGTGGCGGCCAACTGGTCTCGGCGGTTGATCAGTTCACGACGGTGCTGATCGGTGGCCCGCGCGGCCGCTACGTCTGCCACCTGGGCCCCGGCCAGGGCAGCGGCCAGGTCTTGTTGCGCCGCAGCATATTCGGTCTGAATGTCGAGCGCTGTGGTGCCGGGAGTGAACCGCGCGGTCAGGATGCCGGGAACCTCGACTTCGATGGCGCCGCCGGTGATGGTCGACCAGCTCTGGCCGGCGGGCAGCGCCGCCCGTTGGTCATCCACGACGAGTTCGATGTCGCTGGCCGCGACGAACTCGACCGTCGCCGACACCAATGCGAGTTGGCCCTCGAGCCGTTCGACGGCAGCGGCGGCCCGCTCGATCTGGTGGAAAAGATTGTCGGTCAGCGCGATTGCGGATAGCTCAGTGCAGATCAGGTCATGGTCACGCTGAGCGGCGTCGATTTTGGCGAGCCGAGCTGTCAGCTTCTCGAGCTCGTCGCGGCAAGCCAGTTCGTCGACGATGCGCCGGGCGGTCTCGGCCCGCTGCTGGGCGGCTACGAGAAGCTGGTCGGCCTCCGCAACCAGGGCATCGGCGGCCACGGTGACTTCCTGAGCGGTCGCCCGCGCTTCGACGCCTTCCTGGGCCTCGGCTTCCAGGGTAGCCACTGTCGCTGCGCGCGTGTCGGTTTCGGCCCGCAGCCGCAGTCGCTCGGCGTGCGCGCCTGCCGATGCTGTGCTGCTTGCGGCGGCGGCGGTAGCGATCAGCTC
This sequence comes from Mycobacterium sp., assembly GCA_036746615.1. Taxonomy (GTDB): domain Bacteria; phylum Actinomycetota; class Actinomycetes; order Mycobacteriales; family Mycobacteriaceae; genus Mycobacterium. The sequence goes on along the minus strand of DAIODV010000263.1, from coordinate 2,806 downwards.
TGCTTCTTTCACCTGCTCGGTGAGCTGCGCGATCGTGTCGGCGGCAGCTTGAGCGGCGGTGCACCGGACCACGGCCGCCAGCTGCAGCGGGGCCAAGGCGGCCAGTTCGGCGCTCAACACGGCGTGGCGATGAACGCGGTCGTCGACTTCGGCGACGGCCACAGCGCATCGCTGCACTTCCTGTTCAGCGTCGCGCAGCGCGGCGATGGCCGCGGCCCAATCGCCGGTCGTGCGACCGGTCGGGGTGAAGTAGCGGCCGTACTCGGCGTCGATCCTCTCGACCAGCAGCGGCTCAGTGCCCGACAGCGCCGCGGTATCTCCCGCCGCGACATCGAGCGCGCGGGTCAACGCGTCGCACCGCGAAAGATCCACCGCCGCAGTCGCCGCCGACTGCAGCACCCGCTGGGCATGCCAGAGCTCGGTGTCCACGGTCTCGGCCAGCATCGCCTGCACCCGGTCGTGCGCCTCGTCGCCGCTAACCTGTTCGCGGCGAGGCTCCAGCACCGTCAGCTGCGTCTCGCACTTCTTGTGGAACCGCTTGCGATAGACGAAACGATAACGGCCGGTGCTGATCTCGACGGTGACTTCGGATCCGACGTCGGCATGGGTCGGCTTGACCTGCTTGACTTCCTTTTTCGTCGACCGGTCCTTGGATTCCAGCAGCAGGTCCAGCGCCTCGATCATCGAGGACTTGCCGATTTCGTTAGCGCCGGAAACCACGACCACGCCGTGCTCGGGGAAGTCAATCTCGCGGTACTGGATGCCGCGGTAATTTTTCAGGATCAGCCGGTGCAACTTCATGCCGCACCTCGCCCCCGGTCGGTCAGCCGTAACAGCAGTGCCAGCGCTGCCTGCGCGTCGCCGGCGATTTCGGCATCGCCGGTGCGCGCCGTTTCGACCAGTTCCTCGACCGCCGCGGCGGCGAACCCGCCGATGCCAAGGTCGGTGAATTCACCGTCGGCCGGTATGACCGCGAGATCACTGTGGCTGTCCCACACGCGCAGCGACGCGAATAGCCGGGAATACTTATCCAGGCAAGCATCCAACGCGGCTCGGTCGGTGACGGTCAACGAGCCAATCAACGCCAGGCGCAACACCGTTCGGTCTTTGTCGGGCATCAGATCGAGGTTCAGATCCAGGTCGGCGATATCGCGGCTGTTGTCCACCTGACGGCTCAGGGTGCTAAAGCGCCATCGGCTGACCTTTACCGCCTCAACTGCCACAGGGCGCCGCGGATCCGACTCGTCGATCTCAACCACCAGCACATGGCCGGGGTTGGGCTCGACGTCGTCGTAGTTCGTGACCTCCGGTGAACCGGAGTACCACGCCCGTCCACTGCTACCGACTTCGGTCACCGAATGCTTGTCGCCCAGCGCGACATAATGCACTGCGCCTCGGGCCAGTGCGTCTTCCACACCGGCCAGCCGGATCAGCGAGGGCTTTGTGGGATCGGGGTCGAGCACGTCAACTCCGCCGTGGGCGACCAGCACCCGGGTGACACCGTCGGCCGGCACATCGTCGAGCACGTCGGCGACGAGATCGGTTGTCGGCGCTTTGGATCGCCAAGGCGCAGCAACGATCTCCAGGCCGGGCCGAACCTCGTGTATGCCGGACTGATCCAGCACTGTGACGTTTGTTGGGCATTCGGCCTTGAAGAGAGCGCTGGTGTACACCGACGACGCGTCCAGAGGGTCGTGGTTGCCGGGTAGTAGGTAGACGGGAATCTTGATGGCGCGCATGGCTTCCAGCGACTGACTGATTACCTCCGGCGCCAGCTGGTTGTGTTCAAAGACGTCGCCGGCTACGACGACGAACTCGGCATCAACGTCGGCGGCCAGTGCGCCCAAACCGGCGACCGCGTCGCGGCGGGCCGCCGAATAGCGCGGCTGCGCTTCGCCCGCGAGGAAGTGACGGGTCATGCCGAGCTGCCAGTCGGCGGTATGCACGAATCGCATTGCGACCCCGTCCGTTGCCAGTGAGTGATCTTGGGTGGTCACGCCACTCGCACCCCATCTCGGGGTTGTTCGGCAGCCTTGTGGCTGCCTCCCTTCCGCGCTTCACGGCCACCAGCCGGACAAGGTCCGGTCTTACGGTCGGCTCCGCGCTTGACGGCGGCCCCAACTGGGCCGACGACGCTAACAGTGTCCTCGTAGCGTGCGAGGTTGATGGCGGCATTGTCATCACGCTGATGCGACACCGAACAGGCCTCGCATCGCCAGTGTTCGGTCCATCCGATGTCTTGCACATGCCCGCAGGCATGGCAGGTTTTGCTCGATGGAAACCAGCTGTCAGCGACCACCAATGCCGACCCGTACCAGCCTGTCTTATATGCCAGATGCCGCCGCGGTGTGGCCAGGGCCGCATCGGAGAGGTCGCGCCGCCTGGCGCGGGCACCCGGCAGGCCCTGTTGCCGCAGCATCCCCGCCGCGTCCAATCCTTCAACTGCGATGCGGCCGTGGGTTTTAGCCAATCGTGTTGTCAGGACGTGCAGGTGATGGGTGCGGACGTCGTTGACCCGGCGATGGAGCCGGGAAATTTGGGTGGTGCGCTGTCGGTATTGCCGTGAGCCTTTCATGCAGCGCGACCGTGCCCGGCTCACGTGGCGTAGCTCGCGCAGTGCGGCGTCGAGGGGTCGCGGGTTCTCAACCTTTTCGATCACGACACCGTCGGCGGTGGCGACGGTTGCCAAACGCCGCACCCCGACATCCACACCGACCCGCGAACTAGGTAGCGCGACGCCGGGTTGCTGGGTGCGTTGGACCAGCACCCGCACACACGCATCCAGGCGAGTGCCATTGCGGCGCAC
>DAIODV010000262.1:0-5766 GCA_036746615.1 Mycobacterium sp. | reverse complement strand
ACGAGAGCCAAGTCGCCCCTGCTGCTCTCGGAACGGGTTTTCGTCTGTGAATCCTGCGGAATGATCGAGGATCGCGACCGAAACGCTGCCAGAGTCATTCTGGACAGGGCTGGTCTCAACCCTGCCGGTGCTGAAGCTGTAAGACATTCAGATCTCCTCGAGGTCCGATTGCTTGCCGAGCCGGGAATCCCCGGCCTGTAGGGCGGGGAGGATGTCAAATGGTCAAAACCGTGCGATAGTGCGCCCGCCCCTGCTCCAACGTTGCATAGCCTTCAGCGGCTTGCGACAGCGGTAGCTCTTCGATCCACGCCCGAACACCGGACAGAACTGCGAAATGCAGGGTGTCCTCGACCTCTTTCGCGGTGCCGGAGGGGTGGCCGACAATACTGACGCCCGGGGTAATGAGCTGGATAGGACTGATCGGCAACGGCTCCGGCGTGACGCCGATCGTGATGAGCTCACCCTCTGGCAATATGCCGCCGACCGTTGCGGCCATGGCAGGCGAGTTGCCGGCGGTCGCCAGCACGACCGCCACGCCGCCCAGGGCCTTCAGCGCTTCAGCGGGATCGCTAGCGGTGGAGTCGATGTAGTGGTGGGCGCCCAACTTCCGGGCGTCCTTCTCTTTGCCGCTGCCCCGGGCGATCGCGATGGTCTCAAACCCCATCGCGCGGGCGAACTGCACTCCGAGGTGGCCGAGCCCGCCGACACCGAGGATGGCGACGCGGTCGCCCGGCAGGGCCTTGGTGTGACGCAACGCGTTATAAGTGGTGACTCCGGCGCAGCCCATCGGCGCGGCTTCCGCGTCGGAGAGACCGTCGGGTATCCGGGCGAGCGCACTCGCGGGGACAGTCACCGACTCGGCATAACCGCCGGGGTACTGCCAGCTCGGAACCTTGCCGTTCTCGCAGTGAATGAATTGACCTTTTCGGCACTGATCGCAGTGGTAGCAGCACCCGCCGAACCACCCGACCGCGACGCGATCGCCGACTGCGAAACCCTCGACACCCGCACCGAGTTCGGCGATGGTTCCGGCGATTTCGTGCCCGGGGGTCAACGGCCAGGTCATACCGGGGAAGCCACCTGAGATGAAGTGTGCGTCGGTACCGCAGATCCCACATGCGGTGACCGTTAGCCGCGCCTCGTCCCGGCCCGGTGGCTTGGTTTCGACATCGACTAGTTCTAACGGTGCTCCGGCGGACTTGACGTGAACAGCTCGATGCGTAGTCATCCGGTTGAGGCTAGTGCGCGACAGGGCTTTTCGCCCCGTTGGAGTGGTAATCGACCTGCCAGTGCTTGATGCCGTTGAGCCAACCCGAACGCAGCCGCTCGGGTTTGCCGATCGATTCCAGATCCGGTATGCCGTTGATGAACGACGACCGCAGCCGCTCCGGGTCCCCCAGCGGGGCCAGGTCGGGCAGCTGATCGGCGATCGCATTGAACATCAGGTCGATCGTCATCCGCGCCAAGTTGGCCCCGATGCAGTAGTGCGCGCCGGTGCCGCCAAATCCCACGTGCGGGTTGGGATCACGCAGGATGTTGAAGGTGAACGGGTCGTCGAAGACCTCTTCGTCGAAGTTGGCCGACCGGTAGAACATCACCACCCGCTGGCCCTTCTTGATCTGCACGCCGGAAAGCTCATAGTCCTCCAGCGCCGTCCGCTGAAATGACGTGACCGGGGTGGCCCACCGGACGATCTCGTCGGCTGCGGTGGCCGGCCGCTCCTTCTTGAACAGCTGCCACTGGTCGGGAAAGTCGGTGAAGGCCATCATGCCCTGGGTGATGGAGTTACGGGTTGTCTCGTTGCCGGCGACCGCCAGCAGGATGACGAAGAACCCGAACTCGTCGTCGGACAGTTTGTGCCCCTCGATGTCGGCCTCGATCAGCTTGGTGACGAGGTCTTCGCCCGGATTCTGCGCTCGGTCGGCGGCCATCTGCATGCCGTACATGATGAGTTCGACCGAGGCGGTGATGGCGTCGTTGTTGGCGAACTCGGGATCTTGGTCGCCGACCATCTCATTGGACCAGTGGAAGAGTTTCTTGCGGTCTTCCTGCGGCACGCCCATCAGCCCGGCGATGGCCTGCAGCGGCAGTTCGCACGAGACCTGTTCGACGAAGTCTCCGCGACCCTCGGCGGCGGCTTGTTCGACAATGCGGCGGGCGCGCTCGGCGAGGTCTTCGCGCAGCCGCTCGATGGCACGAGGAGTGAAGGCCCGCGAAATGATTTTGCGCAGCCGGGTGTGCTGCGGCGCGTCCATGTTGAGTAAGACGAACTTGCCGCGGTCGATCTGCTCGCCGACCGTGCCGTCCTTGTAGCGGGGCAGGGCGGTCTTCTGCAGGCTGGAAAACACGTCGCTACGCAGTGAGATCTCTTTGACGTCTTTGTGCTTGGTGACCACCCAGAAGCCGCCGTCGTCGAACCCACCGACGCCATACGCCTGCTCGTTCCACCAGATCGGTGCGGATCGACGCATCTCGGCCAGTTCCTCGATGGGCAGGCGCTCGGCGTAGATGTCGGGATCGGTGAAATCAAATCCGGCTGGGATGTTCGGGGTCGGCATAGGGGGCACTCCTAGGAATACGACCATGAATACGGCTCGAATACGACGTGTTCTGGCTCAGTAAAGCATCGTGACCGCCGAGATGGAACGTGTTGGCGACGGATTGGCAGGCGCAGATTGAAACGTGTTCTCGTCACCGGCTCCGATGAGTTTCGGTTAGCGGGAAAGTCTGGATCTACTAGCAGGCAGAGCAACCAGCGAAGGGACCGATCATGCACATCGTTGTCAGCGACTTCATCAGCCTCGACGGTGTGGTGCAAGCGCCCGGCGGCCAAGAGGAGGACACCGACGGCGGATTCCGCCACGGCGGATGGTCGATGCCGTACTTCGATCCAAACACCATGGGCCCGGCGGTAGGCGAAATCATGGCGGCAACCGAGGCCCTGCTCTTCGGTCGGCGTACGTGGCAGACGATGGCCGCCGCATGGCCCGCACGCGCGGGCGATCCGTTCGCTGACCGGATGAATGAGATTCCCAAATACGTGGCCTCACGCACGCTGACCCAGCAGGACCTCACCTGGACCAACTCGACGCTGCTGCCCGCCGAAGACGCGATCGGCGTGGCGCGCGAGCTGCGGGAGCGCCACGGCAAAGCATTGCAGGTGATGGGCAGCGCCTCGTTGGCCGCTCAGCTGATCGCGCAAGGACTTGTCGACGAATACCGGCTCATGATTGAGCCGATCCTGCTCGGCGGCGGCAAGCGGCTATTTCCCGACGACGGCGCAGCACGTGCACTCGAGCTCGTGTCGGCGACGCCGACCGATACCGGCGTCCTGATCTGCACTTACCGGCCCGCAGACCGCTGAGCGCCGTCTATGCTTGCCGTCATGATTCGCCAACTGTGCATCGCCGCTGGAATCACGGGTACCGCTTTGAGCCTCGCACCTGTCGCCGTGGGTGATCCAGGACCGTACGACGGCGACGTGCCGGGGATGAACTACGACGCGTCGCTGGGCGCGCCGTGCGACAACTACGAGCGGTTCATCTTCGGCCGCGGCCCGGGCGGCCAGGCCGAGGCGTGCCACTTCATCATCAATCAGCTACCGGCCGCGCAAACGGGGTACTGGGTGATCACGTACCCTCTCTATGGCGTTCAGCAGGTCGGCGCCAAGTGCGACAACCCACGGGGCGCGTCGGCCCAGACGCCGGACGGGCTTCCAATGATGTGCACGGAACACGGTTGGCAGGTCGGGCAACTCACCGGCGGTGGTTTCCCGAGGCCCGGCGGGGGCTTCCCTTCGGATACCGGCCAGACCGGCTGACCACAACACAACAGGAGATTCCGATGGCCTTCAACGCCAAGGATGTAATAGACGCCGCCCGAGACATCGTGACGAACGCCGTTGAGCGGTCGTCGGACATCGTCGAAGACGCCGGCCACATCCTCAAAGGCGACATCTCCGGCGGTGCCGGCGACATCGTTCACAACTCGCTGGACATCGCGACCTACGCCGTCAGCAGGACCAAAGAGGTCTTCACCGGCGAACCCGCCGACGACGAATAACCCTGGCGCGCAAGGCTGTTCGTCAGACGGTCGCGGCCTCGTTGAGTTCGTCGAGCCTATTGGTGGCTTCTAGGTACTCCTGCACCCAGCGCTCGATGACCGTCGACGTCTTCTCCACCTTGGTGAACTGGCCAACGACCTGACCGACCGGGTTGAACGCCACATCGACGCTCTCGTTCGGGTACCTGTTCGTAGCCCGGACGGCCATGCCGGAAACCATGTACTGCAACGGCATTCCGAGCGGCTTCGGGTTGTCCGGCTGCTCCCACGCCTCGGTCCAGTCGTTGCGCAACATGCGGGCCGGCTTACCCGTGAACGAGCGGCTGCGCACGGTGTCACGGCTACCCGCCTTGACGTACGCCTCTTGCTGAACCGGGGTATTCGAAGATTCCTCGACCATCAACCACTGCGATCCGGTCCACGCACCCTGCGCGCCGAGCGCCAGTGCCGCGGCGATCTGCTGGCCGCTGCCGATGCCTCCCGCGGCCAGTACGGGAACCGGCGCAACCTCCTTGACGACCTGCGGCCACAACACAATTGAGCCCACCTCGCCGCAGTGCCCGCCGGCCTCGCCGCCCTGCGCGATGATGACGTCGACACCGGCGTCGGCGTGCTTGCGCGCCTGCGAGGGGGAACCGCACAGCGCCGCCACCTTGAGTCCGGCGTCGTGAATGTGCTTGATCATGTCGGCCGGCGGCGTGCCGAGCGCGTTGGCGATCATCTTCACCTTGGGGTGCTTGAGGGCCACCTCGACCTGCGGCGTGGCGGTCGCCTCGGTCCAACCAAGGAGCTGCAGGGTGTCGCCGTCGCTGTCCTCGACCGGTACACCGTGATCGGCAAGGATCTTCTTCCCGAAGTCGAGGTGCTCCTGCGGCACCATCTTGCGCAGCGTTTCGGCGAGCTCCTCAGCGGACAGGTGTGAGTCCATGCCCTCGTACTTGTTCGGGATCACGATGTCGACCCCGTACGGGTGGTCGCCGATGTTCTCGTCAATCCACTTCAGCTCGATCTCGAGCTGTTCGGGTGTGAAGCCGACCGCACCCAGCACGCCGAAACCACCGGCCTTGCTCACCGCGACGACGACATCGCGGCAGTGTGTGAACGCGAAGATCGGGAACTCGATGCCGAGCTCGTCGCAGATGGGAGTGTGCATGCCTGATTCCTTACTGGTCTGCTTGCTGGCGGCGGGTGGCTAACTGGAACGTGTTCTAGTTTAGTACGGAATTGTCGTGCTGTGACCACCCGGGTGCCTCAGAGCATCTCGTTATGGGCTACCCACAGCGCCAGAAAAGCCATCACGCAGCACGCACACAACAGATGATCTCGCCAGATCGAACGCGCCAGGGCGGTTTGTTCGGCGAGACTGCCCGAACGGCTGCCGAGTCGAACCGCGTTGGGGACCGTGCGCGTGAGCGCCAGAAGTATCGGGCCGCCCGCCAGCAGGGCCGATACCACCAGGAGCCAGCCCGGGTCGTGCCCGCGGAAGGCGCGGAACCCCAACGCTGCGAGCAATACCACCATGACCGCGGCGATGAGCCGGCTCATCGGCCGCGATCCGGTGACCGCGCGCCGGTAATAGCCCGCGATGGAAGCCAATGCAGGTTCGGGCAGGTCGCCGGCGGGATTCCGCTCGGTGCGGACCTGCGCATCGAACATGAGATCCATCCAGAGCACAGCGAACAGAAACCCGCTGCACGCGGTGAG
>DAIODV010000261.1:0-5771 GCA_036746615.1 Mycobacterium sp. | reverse complement strand
TATTACGTAATCGCGGCCAAGCAGCAGGGCACGAGCACGCGCAAGCTGGACCAGGTCGATTTCCGCGCGTGGGCTGGCGCCCACCGCTACCTGCGGGTGGTGTCGGGTCGCAGCAGCCAACGCGACCACATAGTGCAAGACGTCTTCGTGCACACTCACCTGTTCGACCGACTCGCGCATGGCCAGGAGATCGTGAGCGTCGACCACCTGGCTGACCGTCGCCTCGGCCGAGCCGCGATCCAGCCGACGCCGCAGCATGGCGGTCTCGTCGCGCTCGGAGAGGTAGCGCAGTTCCAGCCGCACCGCGAACCGGTCCAGCTGCGCCTCGGGCAACGGGTAGGTGCCTTCGTACTCGATCGGATTGTCGGTGGCCAACACGATGAAAGGCTTGGGTAGCCGGTGGGTTACGCCGTCGATGCTCACCTGCCCCTCGGCCATCGCCTCCAATAACGCGGCCTGGGTTTTGGGCGGCGTGCGGTTGATTTCGTCGGCGAGCAGCAGGTTGGTGAAGATCGGTCCGGGACGAAACTCGAAGCGGCCCGACTGCATGTCGTAAACCGTCGAGCCGAGCAGGTCCGCGGGCAGCAGGTCGGGGGTGAATTGCACGCGAGTGAAGTCCAGCCCGAGTGCTGCGGCGAAAGACCGGGCGATCAGTGTCTTGCCAAGGCCGGGCAGGTCTTCGATGAGTACGTGCCCGCGGGCGAGCACTGTGGTGAGGATCAAGGTGAGCGCGGCTCGCTTTCCCACCACGACGCGCTCGATCTCGTCGAGCACGGCCACCGCGCGGGCCGTCGTTATAGGTGCTGGCTTAGTCATTTTCGCGCCATGTTCGACTTGTACCCTTCGTCATACCTGCTCCAACCTTTCCAGGATTTCCGCGAGCGTGGCTCGGCCCGGCCCTGGTTCGCGCGCACCGGTTTGCGCGACGTTGTTGGGATTCACCCAAGCCCACAGTTGCGGGCCGAAAAGCATTTCACCGGTGGCGTCGAACGCTATCGGGTCTTTGGCCTGGCTTTGGCCGGTGGTAATTGCGAACCGCCGGGCCAGCATCGGCCGCAGGTGACGGTCCCAATCGGCTCTGGTGGATTCCGAACGGTGGATTAGCGTTTCAGTTCGGGAAAGCCAGCTGCGCAGCGATTCCTCGAGTGCGTTCGGGGCTGCGACGGGTGGCTGGTCGGCACCGCGGCCGAGCACCTGGCGCACATTGACCAATGCGAACAGCGCGGCGGCACCGGCTGTCCAGAGCACAAACCGTCGATCGTGCAGCAGCAGCGTGGCGAGCTCCGAGGTCAATATGATGCAAACACCCAGGGCGACAACCTTTTTCATACCGGGCTCCGCAATTCAGTGAGGACCAGCTGCAATACGCGCAATGCGGTTTCTCGATGCGCCTCGCCCATCACATGTGGACTGAATCGGGCCTCTTCGAACAAGTTCACCAGCTCGCTGGCGTTATCGACATGCAGCGCATGGTTTTCGACGGCCCGGGCCAGCACCTCGGTCGGTGTATCGAAGTCCTGTGGGGCGGCTCCGGGGACGTATGCCAGCTCGCGTTCCATCGCCGCATAGCAGGCGATGATCGCCTCCCGCGCTTCACGGCTGCGGTCCCCGATTTCGGCCAATCCGACTTCGGCGGCGCGCGCCAGCGACTCGGAAGTGCCCATGGGCATGGCAGGTGGTGTCGTCGGTTCGCCAGCGACGACCAGTGCCGCCCCGACGCGTCGACGGCGCCCCGCAGCGACGGCACCGGTGATGGCCAGCACCAGCAGTGCCACGGCCGTCGCGCTCAGGTAGCGCAGGATGGCACGATCTCCGCCCGCGTCGCGGGACGCGGGTGGTGGGGGCGGGGCGTTTGTGCCGGGCGTAGGGGCGGTTGATGCCGGCACGTTCGGGGCCGGGTTAGGGGTATGCAGCACGATGAATTGCGAAAGCAGCCACACCGTCAGCAGCCACACGAACAGCACGCCGGCGCCGATCAGCAACACTTGCCAAGCCGGTCGGCCCTGGCCGCCGGAAAACCGTTGCGGCAGCGGCTCCGCGCTGGGCGCCGCCTTACGCGGGTCGCGGAGCCGGGCGATGATCGCTACCGCCAAAATAGTTACCGACACAGTGAGCATGGCGATCACGTAGACCAGCGACGAGCCACTTTCCGGCGGGTTTTTGCGCGCCGCACGTTCGACGCCGGGGAGATAGCCGCGCAGCGCCGCTGCAATAACGATCAGCAGCACGATCACGGCGACTACGCGGCCTGTCGCCTTGTCAAACATTGGCACACCACTCGACCGGTTGCCTGCCGCTGATGCGGCATTGGATCTGCTCATCCTGGCACGTGGACCACCTGCGCTGCCAGCAGTTACACCGATTCGGGCCGGCTAGCCGTTGCGCTCGGCGATCTCGGCAAGCCGGTCAAGCGATGCCCGAAGCCGCTCCGGCGTTGTTTGGCGGGCGCGGGGCAGGCGATTCTTGTCGGTCAATTCCGACCAGTCGTAGGTGTGGGTGACCCGCGTGCTGGCGTCGTTCCCCGGTTCGAGCTCCCAGCGCCACAAATGCCCCGGCGGCCGTCGACCCGATTCGGACGGGAACCAGGCGATGCGACGGCCTTCTTCGAACTCCACAATGTGATTCTCGCGGACGCTACCAATGGTGAGAGTCATGATGAAAACGTCGCCGACGCCGCGAATGCGTTGTCCCGGTTCGGCTTTGGCGAGGTTGTCATTGCCGTCCCACAGCGGTTGCTGCGACGGATCGGCAATCAGCTCGAAGATTCGATCGGCGCTCGCGGCGATCTCGCGGCTCGCGCTGACCACTCGGGGGACATCAGTGTCGTCGGCCATTTATCGAACATACGGCGTGAGGTAAGACGGCAGCGGCACAGCAGGGTCCAGGTCATCGGCGGCTACGGGTGCGCCCGCCGTCAGGGTCAGCGGCACGATACCGGCCCAGTGCGGCAGCGCGATGTCCTGCTCGTCGTCGACCGGTCCCCCGTCACGCACCTTGGCCGAGACCTCAACCAGATCGAGGGCAAGCACGGCCGTGGCCGCGAGTTCCCGGGTGTTCGGGGGTCGGCTGTCGGCGGCCCGGCCCGAAGCAACGTGATCGAGCAGGGCCGCCAGCGCACGCAGTTTCTCGCTGCGGTCTTCTACCAGCCGCGCGTTGCCGACCACGACCACCGACCGGAATTTCAGTGAATGGTGCAGCGCCGCGCGGGCCAGCACCAAGCCGTCGACCAGCGTGACCGTGACGCACACCGGGAGACCGTCCGGGGATGCGGCCGCCGCGAGCATCGGGCCGCTTCCGGTGGATCCGTGCAGGTACAACGTTTCGCCCTGCCGCGCGTGAGTGGTCGGCAACACCACCGGCCGGCCCTCGTTGAGGTAGCCGACGTGACAGATCAGCGCCTCGTCAAGAATGCCGTGCACGGTCGCGCGGTCGTAGCGAGCACGCTCGCGATACCGGGTGGGCACGGTGCGCGGGGTGGGCGGATATGCCTGCGCCGTTGGCACGGTTGCCTCCATGTTTGTACTAGTACATAATTATCTCTGTGCTAGGACAATACACGATTCGGGGCACCGGTGCCGAGGCAATTGCCACCGACATCGAGGAGGCCATCTCTGCGGGTGCGCTGGCGCCCGGCGGCGAGTTGCCACCGATCAGGGAGCTGGCCGGACAACTCTGTGTCAACTCGAACACGGTTGCCGCTGCTTACCGCTTGCTGCGTGAGCGCGGTGCGGTCGAGACCGCGGGCCGGCGCGGCACTCGGGTGCGAGACCGGCCGGCGACCACGCCTCGTTCGCTGCGTGGACTCGCGGTCCCGCCGGGGGTGCGCGACCTTTCCACCGGCAACCCTGATCCGGCGCTGCTGCCCATCGCCGCGGCACGTGTCGGCTCGCCGCGGCGGCCCCCGCTGCTGTATGGGGAACCAGCCGTCTCACCCGAACTGGCTTCGTATGCCCGTGCCTCGCTGACGGCCGACGCGGTTCCGGCCGACCACCTCGCCGTCGTTGCCGGAGCGCTCGACGGCATCGAGCGCGTTCTCACTGCTCACCTGAGGCCCGGCGACCGGGTGGCTGTCGAGGATCCGGGATGGCCGAATCTTCTCGATCTCCTTGCTGCGCTGGGTTTTTCGGTCGAGCCGATGAAGGTCGACGACGACGGGCCACTGACCGGTGATGTGGCACGAGCGTTGCGCCGCGGCGCTCGGGCCGTCGTGGTGACCAGCCGAGCCCAGAACCCAACCGGCGCCGCCGTCTCCGCTGGGCGCAGCGCCGAGCTGCGTCAGCTGCTGGCCGACCACGCGGACGTGCTGGTCATCGAAGACGACCATTGCGCCGGTATCGCCGGCGCAGAACTGCACACCTTGGCCGGGACCACACGGAACTGGGCATTCGTGCGGTCGGCAGCCAAGGCATACGGGCCCGACCTGAGGCTGGCGCTGCTCGCCGGCGACCACCGCACGGTTGAGCGGGTGCATGGGCGGCTGCGCCTGGGACCTGGTTGGGTTAGTTACCTGCTGCAGGACTTCGCCGTGAGCATGTGGCTCGACAAGGCGGCAACGCGCTTGGTGCACAAGGCCGAAGCCGTCTACGCCCGCAACCGCACCCTGCTGCGCGAGGCCCTGGTCGAGCGCGGCGTGGCGTCGCACGGTCGATCCGGCCTCAACGTCTGGATTCCGGTGTCCGATGAAACGGTGGCGATCACTCGGCTACTCGGCGCGGGCTGGGCCGCGGCGCCGGGGACACGGTTCAGGATCGGCGCGCCGCCTGGAATGCGGATCACGATCTCAAGTCTCGATGCCAACGAAATCAACGCGCTCGCGGGCGCAATCGCCGAGGCCTTGCAGACCGTCGGACGCGCCAGCATGTGAGTTAGAGATGGAGCCTCCCGCTGCAGACGGTGACCGCATGGCCGATGAGTACGACATGATCGCCTTCCAACCGTGCTCGCAACAGGCCACCACGTGGCGAGGCTTGCTCAGCGAGTAACTCAGACTTGCCAAGACGCCCAGACCACAGATGGGCAAGCGTGCAGTGGGCCGATCCGGTCACCGGATCCTCGACGATGCCAGCGCTTGGAGCGAAGACACGGCTGACGATATCGGCTTCACGATCGCCGGCGGCGGTGACGATTACCGCTCGGGCGGCGATGTTCACCAAGACCGCGGGATTGGGAACTAATGCGCGGACTTCCGCGGCGCAGCCCGCCTCCACCAACACGTCGTGGCGTCCTCGCCATACCGAGCGCACCGTGATTCCCGGAAGTCCCATGGCCAGTTCGGGTGTGTGCGGCGCCGGGCAGGGCGGATCGGCGGGAAACCGCATACTGATCGCGCCGTCTGTGGAGGTTGTGCAACGCAATGTCCCGCCGCAGGTTTGGAATACCTGCCCTCCGCCGAGGATATGAGCGGCGGCCAATGTACCACTTGCGCACAACGCTAATTCAGTGGCCGGACTGAACCAGCGCAACTTTGTCGGCTGTATGGCACTGGAGATTTCCGCGAACGCGGTTGCAGGATGGTTCATTTCGGCCGAGACATCCTGCATCCACTGCGCATCGACCGGCTTGTCGACCAGCACAACACCGGTCGGATTCCCCCGAAACGCATTCTGCGTGAAGGTATCTACTACATAGATTTCCATCAGCAGGCTCCGACCGATTTTTCGCGGGAGTATAGCTTGCCACTCTGACTGAAAGCGAGTTGTGAGCTTGGTGGAGCTGGGTTATCCACAGTTGGCAGTTGATCCACAGTTGGGGTTTTGTGCGTTGGGTCTGGG
>DAIODV010000260.1:0-5800 GCA_036746615.1 Mycobacterium sp. | reverse complement strand
TGTTGGGCAAGCCCAGTGAGTTGCCGTAGCCGCCGATGCCGCGCACCACGCCGTCAAGCACCCGGCGGGTATCCGGGGCGTCCGCGGCACCGAAACGCAGCTGGTCCATCACCGCGACCGGGCGTGCGCCCATCGCCATGATGTCGCGCACGATGCCGCCGACGCCGGTGGCCGCACCCTGGTAGGGCTCGACGTAGGACGGGTGGTTGTGCGATTCCACCTTGAAGGTGACCGCCCAACCGTCACCGATGTCGACCACGCCGGCGTTCTCGCCGATGCCGGCCAGCATGCCGGCGCGCATCTCCTCGGTGGTGGTCTCACCGAAATAGCGCAAATGGACCTTTGACGACTTGTAGGAACAGTGCTCGCTCCACATCACCGAATACATCGCCAGCTCGGCGTCGGTGGGGCGGCGTCCCAGGATGTCGCGGATCCGCTGATATTCGTCGTCTTTGAGGCCCAGCTCACGGAACGGTTGCGGCTGATCAGGGGTGGCCGCGGCCTGCTCGACGGTATCGACCGCGTGAGTAAGCCCGGACGTCACGGGGACAGTCTAGGTGGCCCGGTGCCTACCCCGTGCCGGCGACGTCGAACGCGTTGCCCTCGGGGTCGGTCAGCACCACCCAGCGAAAGTTGTCGCCGATGCTGTGACGACCGACCTCGGTGGCGCCGGCGGCAACGAGTCGAGAAACCTCGGCGTCGACGTCAGCCGCGCCGAAATCCAGGTGCACCCGGTTCTTGCCCGGCGTGGGGTCGGCGACTTTCTGAAAGCCCAGCCGTGGCCCGTTGGGCCGCATGACCGCGAAGAACTCGCCGGGAAGCAACTCCTGTACCTGACCGTCGAAATGCTCGGCCCACCAGCCGGCCAGCTTCGCGGGGTCGCTGCTGTCGAACGTGACCATCTCTACATTGAGCGCCATACCTCGAGCTTATTACCGACGGCGATGACCTCCCAGGTAATTGCAGAGCAGCACGTGGCCGAGACACCCTGGCGGTAACGCGCTCAACCAGAGCGTCAAAACCCCAGGAGGGATCATGACCGACGTTCAAACCGCTTCTCCTGCAACGAAGTTCAGCGCTGAGATGTTCGCAGCGTTCTGGGCTGCGCCCGATATGTCCCGTGACATGAACATCCTGGCCGACGACATCGTCGGCTATTGGCCCGGTAACCCCGAGCCGGTGCGCGGGCTCAAGGCGTACACGGCGAAAATCGCCGAACTGCTGACCGCGGCTCCAGACCTGCAGCTTGAGGTCGTCGACAGCGCCACCGTTCCGGGTGCCGCCGAAGGAGAGCAGCTGGTCTTTCTGCACTATGTCGGCCACGGAACGGGTCCTGACGGGCCATTCGACATCCGCGGGATCGACCGGGTCCGCACCCGCGACGGCATGGTGGTGGAGAACGTGATCCGCTACGAGCCGGTCTTCGTCTGAGTCAGCCCGGCGACAAGAACGCCCGCAGCGCCGCCGCGTACGCCACAACGTCGTCGGCGCCCATCAACTCCCGTGCCGAATGCATGGCCAGCTGAGGGGCGCCGACGTCGACCGTCGGGATACCGGTCCGCGCCGACGTCAGCGGACCGATCGTCGAACCGCAGGGCAGATCGGCGCGGTGTTCGTAGCGTTGCAGCGGCACCCCGGCTTGCTGGCAGGCGAGCGCGAACGCGGCGGCGGTGCGGCCGTCGGTGGCATACCGCAGATTCGGGTGCACTTTCAGCACCGGACCGCCGTTGATCGCGATCAGGTGTCCGGGCTCGTGCCGCTCCGGGTAGTTGGGATGGGTGGCATGCGCCATATCCGCCGAGGCCACCATTGATCCGGAAAGCCGCCGCAGAAAGTCTTCCCGTCCGCCGCCGCCGGCGAGCACGATGCGTTCCAGTGTGGTGAGCAGCAGCTCGGAGTTGGCGCCATGATCGGAGGTGGAGCCCACCTCCTCGTGGTCGAACAGCGCCAGCACCGGCAGGTACTCACTGGGCGCGGCGTCGAGCAACGCTTCGAGCCCCGCGTAGCAGGACGCCTGGTTGTCCAGCCGCGGCGCGCTGACGAACTGGTCGCCCAGGCCGGACAGGGTCGACGGTGTCAGGTCATGGGTCATCAGATCGACACCCAGCACGTCATCGGGATCGACGCCGGCCTGCGCAGCGACGTAGCCGAGAAACGATCCGGCTCGGTCGTCGACTCCCCACACCCCGTTGACGTGGCGCTGCGGATCCAACGTGAGCGACTTGCGGTCTTCCGCCAGATGGATCGCCAACTGAGGCACGCGCAGGATCGGTGCATCGATCCGCACCAGCCGCTGCGCGATACCGCCGCCGTCACGGATCGAGAGCCGCCCGCTGATGCCCAGGTCGCGATCGAGCCACGAGTTCAGCCAGACGCCGCCATAGGGTTCCAGTGCGACTACCCGCCAGCCCGCGACCTCGCGGTCGGGGTGTTGCTTGACCCGCAGATTCGGGCTATCGGTATGCCCGCCGACGACTCGAAACGGGCGAGCGCCGGTCGCGCTGTCCCAGGCCACCAGCGACCCGGCCCGTACGGTGAAGAACTTGCCGGCCGAGGGCCATTCGTCTGCTTCGGCCAGCTCGGTGTAGCCGGCGGCGCGCAGCCTGGACGCCACCGTGGCACAGACATGGAACGGCGACGGGGACTCGTCGATGAATTCGCACAAGCCGCGCGCCGTAGCCGCCATGTCCCTCATCTTTTCATCACGCGCGTCGCGGCACGCGGGCACGTTAGGGTCGAGTTTGTGCCCTCAGTGCAGCCGCAGCCGGTGCTCGCACCCCTGACGCCGGCCGCGATCTTCCTGGTGGTCACCATCGACGAGGGCGGCGAGGCAACGGTGCACGATGCGCTGCCGGAGCTGCCGGGGCTGGTGCGGGCAATCGGGTTCCGCGACCCGGCCAAGAACTTATCTGCGATCGCGTCGATCGGCTCGCAAGCTTGGGATCGGTTGTTCACCGGCCCTCGTCCTGCCGAGCTGCACTCGTTCGTCGAGCTGCACGGTCCGCGGCATACCGCCCCGGCCACACCCGGCGATCTGTTGTTCCACATCCGGGCCGAATCTATGGACGTCTGCTTCGAGCTGGCCAACCGCATTCTCAAGTCGATGGCCGGCGCGGTGACCGTGGTCGACGAAGTGCACGGCTTCCGGTTCTTCGACAATCGAGATCTGCTCGGCTTCGTCGACGGCACCGAAAACCCCGACGGCGCTCTGGCGGTATCTGCCACCGCGATCGGTGACGAGGACCCGGACTTCGCCGGCTCGTGTTATGTGCACGTGCAGAAGTACGTCCACGACATGGCGGCTTGGGATTCGCTGCCCGCCACCGAGCAGGAGCTGGTGATCGGCCGGACCAAGCTGGATGACATCGAGCTCGACGACGACGAGAAGCCGGCCAATGCGCACATCGCGCTCAACGTCATTACCGACGACGACGGCACCGAGCTGAAGATCGTGCGGCACAACATGCCGTTCGGCGAACTCGGCAAGGGCGAATTCGGTACCTACTTCATCGGGTATTCGCGCACCCCTGAGGTCACCGAACAGATGCTGCGCAACATGTTTCTCGGCGATCCGCCGGGCAATACCGACCGCATCCTGGACTTCTCCACCGCGATCACCGGAGGACTGTTCTTCTCCCCCACCGTCGACTTCCTCGATGATCCACCACCGCTGCCGAGTTCACCGGCAGCAGCCCCCGCGATGGTCACTGTGCCCGCGAACGGCACGTTAGCGATCGGCAGTTTGAAAGGAACCCGGCAATGAACAACCTCTACCGCGATCTTGCCCCGATCACCGAAGAGGCCTGGAGCGAAATCGAACTGGAAGCAACGCGGACGTTCAAGCGCCACATCGCCGGACGCCGCGTCGTCGACGTCAGCGAGCCGGGAGGTCCAACGGGGCGGCTGGTCGACGTGAAGGCACCCACCGACGGTGTCATCGCGCAACTGCGCGCGAGCAAACCGCTTGTGCGGCTTCGTGTTCCGTTTGCCCTGTCCCGCGGGGAGATCGACGACGTGGAGCGGGGGTCGCAGGACTCCGACTGGGATCCGGTCAAAGCCGCCGCCAAGAAGCTGGCGTTCGTCGAAGACCGCGCCATCTTCGAAGGCTACAAAGCCGCGTCGATCGACGGGATCCGGAGTGCTAGCTCCAACCCACCGTTGAAGCTGCCGAAGGAAGTACGCGGCTTTCCCGACGTGATCTCGCAGGCGTTGTCCGAACTGCGACTCGCTGGTGTCGACGGCCCCTACTCGGTGTTGCTGTCCGCCGATGCCTACACCAAAGTCAGCGAGACCACCGAACACGGCTATCCGATACGCGAACACATCCGCCGACTGATCGACGGCGACATCATTTGGGCACCCGCCATCGACGGCGCGTTCGTGCTGACCACCCGTGGCGGTGACTTCGACTTGCAGCTGGGCACCGACGTGTCGATCGGATACCTGTCCCATGACGCCGACACCGTGCAGCTGTATCTGCAGGAGACGCTGACATTTTTGTGCTACACCGCCGAAGCGTCGGTCTGCCTCACCTCGTAGCGCTTAGCGCGAGCGACTTTGGCGCGAGCGTGGTAGAGGCCGTGTAACAACTAGACCAGCGGCTCGCCGCCGTCGACCCTCAAGGTCATGCCGGTCATGAAGGTGTTGGTCATCGCGAACAGGGCGGCGGCCGCGATGTCGTCCGGAGTTCCGATGCGCCGCGCCGGATTGCCGGCGGCGATGTGTTCAAAGTAGTCGCGCTTACCTTCTGCGCCAAGCGAATCCCAGGCGCCGGTGTCGATGACACCCGGCGAGATGGCATTGACTCGTATCGGGGCGAGCTCGACCGCCAACCACCGGGTCAGGAAATCCACCGCGCCGTTGGTAATGCCGACGCCAAGATAGCCGACATTGAGTTTGAAGGCGTGCACGCCGGAGAACAATACGAACGAGCCGCCGGGATTAATCTGCGGTGCAAAATATTTGGCGAGCATAGTCGGGCCGATGACCTTCGTGTCGAAGGACATCCGCAGATTCTCTCGCTGCAGGTCCGCCAAATTTCCACGGGCACGGGCTGAGGCCGTTGACACCACATGGTCGACCGGTCCGAGTCGATCGGCGAGCGCAGCGATCGACGCGTCGTCGGTGATGTCCACAGCCTCGGCGCTGATCCCCGCATCGTCGTAGGCGTCGGCCAGTTTCGCCTTGTCTCGTCCTGCGACGACCACCCGCGCGCCCTCCGAGCGCGTCAGCAGCGTGATCGCCCGCGCGATTCCACTGCCGCGCCCGACTACCAGCACTGTCGTATCCCGCAACGCGCTACCCATCGACCGCTGCTCCTAAGGAATGGGTTGAGTGACCCAGATTACGCACCACTGCGTGTCTCCCGCAAGCCCTTGTGCCGCACTTGCTCCGGGGGCATACTGGGATACATGACCCAAAAAGTCTCGACGCCTGCTGTTCATCACCGCTATCTGACCATCGACGGTCACCGGCTGTTCTTCCGGGAAGCCGGCAATCCGCAGGCACCTGCGCTGGTGCTCCTCCACGGCTTCCCCACCAGCTCGTATATGTTCCGCGGCCTGGTGCCCGCGCTCGCCGACCGCTACCACGTGATCGCACCGGATCATCTGGGCTTCGGCCTTTCTGATGCGCCATCGGTGGATCAGTTCGACTACACCTTCGATGCCCTTACCGCGTTGACGCGAGGCCTCCTGCGCGAATTGAAGGTCGATCGATACGCGATCTACGTCCAGGATTACGGCGCCCCGATCGGGTGGCGGTTGGCACTTGCTGACCCCGCCGCGATCACGGCAATCAT
>DAIODV010000259.1:0-5851 GCA_036746615.1 Mycobacterium sp. | reverse complement strand
TCGACGCCGTCGTAGCCGGCCTCGCGGGCCAGCTGCGCGCAGCGCACGAAGTCGTCGATCGTGCTCTGCACGCCGCGCGACGAGAGCCGACGCGGGCGAAACGGGTTGATCGGCGCCTTGATCGACGATGCGCTCACCGAAAGTGGGTGGTAGGCATAACGTCCGGCGTGCAAGATCTGCAGTGCGATCTTGCCGCCTGCGTCGTGGACCGCGCTTGTGATGCGACGATGCCGGCGCGCCTGCGCCGAGGTAACCAGTTCCGAGGCCAACGGCAGCAACCAGCCGGTCCGGTTGGGCGCGTAGCCGCCGGTGATGATCAGCCCGACGCCGCCGCGGGCGCGCTCGGCAAAATACTCGGCGAGCCGCTCGGTGTGGTGCGCACGGTCCTCCAGACCCGTGTGCATCGAACCCATGATGACCCGGTTACGCAGCGTGGTGAACCCGAGATCCAACGGGGACAACAGGTTTGGGTATGTCACAGGGCCGCGCTCACTTCGTCGAGCCAATCGATCGTGCTCTCCTCGGCGCGGATACCGCCGCGCAGCACCAAGTATTGATGTAGCGCGCTGCCGCGCAAGGACGACGGATCGGGGAACTGCTGCTTCTCGAATCCGCGGTAAGTGTCCAACAATTGGGCGCGCTCGGCGCGGAGCGCGGAAATCTGTGTGCGCAGTGCAGCCGGGTCACCGTAAACTGCGCCGCGTAGCTTGACCGCCACATCACGGGTGCGGGTGTCGGACAGAGCGCCACCACGTCCGGTGAGCGGTTCGGCGATCCAGCGGGCCAGTTCCGTGCGGCCAGCGTCGGAAACGGTGTAGACCTTCTTGTCCGGTCTGCCGCGCTGGACGACGAGCCTCGCCGATATCCAGCCGTCGTCTTCCATCACCCGCAGCGTTCGGTAGATCTGCTGATGAGTGGCACGCCAGAAGTAGCCGATCGAGCGATCGAACCGGTGCGCCAGCTCGTAGCCCGAGCCGGACTGTTCGCACAGCGACACCAAAATCGCGTGGGGTAGAGCCACGCGCGCAGCCTACTATGCAACTCGTTGCACTGCACCGGGGTGCATGGCCGCCCCGGTGGTTGCTTTTTGTCTGCAACGTCTAGTATCAGTAACCAACGGATTCGCGCCATTGAACAGCACTTGGAGGAGACCTTCGTGACGTACACGATCGCCGAACCCTGCGTCGACATCAAGGACAAGGCATGCATCGAGGAATGCCCGGTCGACTGCATCTATGAGGGCGCTCGGATGCTGTACATCCACCCCGACGAATGCGTGGACTGTGGTGCCTGCGAGCCGGTCTGCCCGGTCGAGGCGATTTACTACGAAGACGACGTGCCTGAGCAGTGGAGCCAGTACACGCAGATCAACGCGGACTTCTTCGCTGAGCTCGGATCGCCCGGCGGCGCGGCCAAGGTCGGCATGACCGAGCACGACCCGCAGGTCGTCAAAGATCTGCCGCCCCAGGGTGAGGGCGACTGAGCAGCCTGGTGCTGCAGCACCCAAGGATGGGCCGGCCAGTGTCGGCGTCACTGCCGGTGTTCCCCTGGGACACCTTGGCCGACGCGACGGCGCTGGCCACGTCGCACCCCGACGGCATCGTCGACCTATCCGTTGGCACGCCGGTCGATCCGGTGGCGCCGGTGATCCGCGACGCGCTCGCCGCAGCCAGCGCCGCACCGGGATATCCCACCACGGCGGGCACTCCGCAACTTCGCCAGTCGGCCGTCGCCGCACTGGAGCGTCGCTATGGCGTCACCGCATTGACCGAGGCGGCGGTGCTGCCGGTGATCGGCACCAAGGAACTCATCGCGTGGCTGCCGACGCTGTTGGCCTTGGGCGCCGAGGACCTGGTCGTGGTGCCCGAGTTGGCTTATCCCACCTATGACGTCGGCGCCCGGTTAGCGGGCACTCGGGTGCTCTACGCCGATTCGCTCACCCAGCTGGGTCCGCAGCGGCCCGCATTGGTCTATGTGAACTCGCCGAGCAATCCGACCGGACAGGTGCTCGGTGTCGATCATTTGCGCAAGGTCGTCGGCTGGGCCCGAGACCGCGGCACGCTGGTGGCATCCGACGAGTGCTACCTGGGCCTGGGCTGGGATGCCCAACCGCTGTCAGTCCTGCACCCCGCGGTGTGCGACGGCGACCATACCGGACTGCTGGCGGTGCACTCGCTATCCAAGAGCTCGTCGCTGGCCGGCTACCGGGCCGGCTTCGTGGCCGGGGACCAAGCCCTGGTCGCTGAGCTGCTGGCGGTGCGCAAACACGCCGGGATGATGGTGCCGACACCGGTGCAGGCGGCCATGGTCGCTGCCCTGGATGACGACGCCCACGAGCACAAGCAGCGTGACCGCTACCGCCGGCGACGCGACGTGTTGCTGCCGGCGTTCCGTTCGGCCGGATTCACCGTCGACTACTCCGAGGCCGGGCTATATCTATGGGTCACCCGTGGCGAGCCTTGCCGCGACACGGTGGGCTGGCTGGCGCAGCGCGGCATCCTGGCGGCACCCGGCGAGTTCTACGGCCCACGCGGCGCCAGCCATGTCCGGGTGGCCTTAACTGCCACCGACGAACGAATTGCCGCGGCGGCCGCTCGACTTGCGGGAAGCTAAGTCCCATGTCCGACTACGACGTTGAAGCGGTCGATCGGCTGCCGTTCAGCACCGCGGAAAAGGCGCAGCGCTACCGAACCGAGAACTACCGAGGGGCCGTGGGTCTCAACTGGTATGACACCGACCCGAGCCTGCAGTTCGCGATGGCCTACTACCTGCAGCCCGACGAACTGGCCGTCGCCGAACCCCAGCTGAGCCGGATCGGCGCGTTGATGGGCGGGCCGGTGGCGCGATGGGCCGAGCAGACCGACCGCAATCCAGCGCGGCTCGAGCGCTACGACCGCTGGGGCCACGACATCAGCCAGGTCGTCCAGCCGACGTCGTTCACCGAGTCCAAAAGGGCAGTCCTGGATGCGCAAAAGGCGCTCAAGGACGATGCGCGACGTGCCGGGGTCAACCCGTCGCTGCCGCTGTACGCCGCCAACTATCTGCTCGACCAGGCCGACATCGGGCTGGGCTGCGCACTGGGCACCGGCGGCGGGATGGTCAAGTCACTGGTCGCCGCCTATGCGCCGGCCGATGTTCGCGACCACGTGCTGGCCAAGTTCGAGACCGGCGAGTGGGAGGGGGAGACCGCTCAGCTGTTGACCGAACGCGCCGGCGGCTCCGATCTCGGCGCGCTGGAGACGACGGCCACACGACGCGGAGATGCGTGGCTGCTCAATGGGTTCAAGTGGTTCGCGTCCAACTGCGACGGGCAGGTGTTCGTCGTGCTGGCCAAACCCGAGGGCGCCCCGGATTCCGGGCGCGGCGTGGCCACCTTCCTGGTGCTGCGGACCCGCAGGGACGGCACGCGCAACGGCATCCGGATCCGCCGGCTCAAGGACAAGCTCGGCACCCGATCGGTGGCCTCCGGTGAGGTGGAGTTCGTCGACGCCGAAGCCTTCATGCTCTCCGGTGAACCCAGCGCTGACGCGGACCTGCACGACGGCAAGGGGCTGGGCCGGATGATGGAGCTGACCAACGCGGCCCGGCTCGGTATCGCGATTTTCGCGCTGGGCAATTCGCGCCGCGCCCTGGTCGAGTCGCTGTGCTACGCGCGCCACCGTGACGCGTTCGGCGGCGCGCTGCTCGACAAGCCGTTGATCCGCCGCAAGCTGGCCGAGATGATCGTCGACGTCGAAGCCGCCCAAGCCCTGGTTTTCGACGGCACCGGGTTCGCCAATCACCGTCAGCCCCGCGCGGTGCGGCAGCGCATCGCCGTGCCTGTCACCAAGCTGAAGGTGTGCCGGCTGGGCATCACCATGGCGTCGGACGCGATTGAGATCCATGGCGGCAACGGCTATATCGAAACCTGGCCGGTAGCGCGGTTGCTGCGCGACGCCCAGGTGAACACCATCTGGGAAGGTCCTGACAATATCCTGTGTCTTGACGTACGACGGGGTATCGAGCGTTCCCAAGCCCACCAACCTTTGCTGGAACGCCTACACGATGCGACCTCGGTTTCCGACGACGACGAGACCACTCGCCTGGTACGCAGCCGCATTGACGACCTGGAAGCGGTGATCACGGCTTGGGGCAAGCTGGACGGCCCGGTTGCTGAGGCTCGGCTGTTCGCGCTCACCCGCTTCATCGGTGATGTGTATGCAGGGGCTTTGCTCACTGAGCAGGCAGCTTGGGAGCGCGCCACTCGCCACACCGACCGCAAGGCCCTGGTCGCGCGGTTGTATGCCTCGCGCCACCTCGCTGACCAGGGGCCCCTGCGCGGCATCGACGAACAGCGTGACGAGGCGATAGAACGATTTGACGAGTTGCTCGCGGGTTCGCTGGTAACTGGCTATTAACAAACCTCACAGCCCGTCTTGTCCCGGCGCGCGGAATTGGCAACATGCAACGTACGCTTTCCCGGGAGCTTCGAGAGATCTTGCTAAGGAACTTGGTGTGACAAAACAGGTAGACGAGCCGGGCGTTGCGCCGTCTTTCTCTGACGCATGTAAGCGTTTTGCGCTCGGGAAACCGATGATCAACGACGAGCTCGAACACGAAAGATTGTCGAATCCCGTTGCACTCGGCGTGCTTTCACCTGACGCGATCTCGTCCACCGCTTACGGTTCCGAACAGATCATGATCGAATTGCTGCCGGCTGCCGGGCTGGCCGCATTCGCGCTTCTGCTTCCGATAACCGGTGTCATCTTGTTGATTCTGGTGCTGGTTGCCGCCTCCTATCGCCAGGTCGTGATGGTCTATACCCGCGCGGGCGGCTCCTATGTGGTCGCGCGGGAGAACTTCGGACCCCGGGTGGCTCAGATCGCCGCGGCCTCGCTGTTGATCGACTATGTGGTGACCGTCGCCGTGCAGTGCGCGGCCGGAACGGTGGCGGTGGCGTCGGCGTTTCCGGCCCTGGGTCCCTACAGCCTGGAGATCACCGTAGGTGTCGTGCTGCTGATGTGTCTGGCCAACCTGCGTGGCCTGCGCGAAGCCGGGGTTCGTTTCGCGTTCCCGACCTATTTCTTCGTCGGGATGGTTGCGACGACGATCATTGTCGGCGTCATCCGCGAATTCACCGGCGGCTTAAAGACTTACGACCCCGAGCACATCGTCGGAGCGGTCCCCGTCGGCCACGGCAACGGCATCATCATGGGCGCCACGGTCCTGATCGTGTTGCGCGCGTTCGCCAACGGCGGGTCGTCGCTGACCGGAGTGGAGGCCATCTCCAACACCGTCAACGCGTTCCGTAAGCCCGAGGGCCTCAACGCCCGTCGCGTGCTGACGATCATGGCCGGGATTCTGGGGTTCCTGCTGGCGGGAGTGGCCTGGGTGGGGCATGCCACGCACGCCACCCCGTACCTCGACGGGTATCCGTCGATGCTGTCCGAGATCGCCCGGGCGGTGTTCGGCGACGGAATGATCGGTCACGTCTGCTACTTCCTTGTGCAGGCGGCCACCGCACTGATCCTCTACACCGGGGGCAACACCAGCTTCAACGGTTTCCCAGCTTTGGCGAGTTTCGTTGCCGAGGACCAGTTTTTGCCCCGGCCGCTGATGAAGCGCGGTCACCGACTGGTGTTCTCCAACGGCATCATTACGTTGACGGTGCTGGCGGTGGCGTTGCTGATCGTTACCGGCGGATCGCTTAACGCGCTGGTGCCGTTCTATGCAATCGGGGTTTTCACCGGCTTTTCGATGGCCGGTTACGGGATGACCAAACACCACCTCACCCACCGCGGGGCGGGTTGGCGAAGCAAGCTGGTGATCAACCTGTCGGCGGGCATCTTGTCGACGATCGTGGTGGGCATCT
>DAIODV010000258.1:0-5856 GCA_036746615.1 Mycobacterium sp. | reverse complement strand
TGGAAGCGCGCGCCGAGCCAGCGGTTACCGACGAAATCAAAAACCGCAACAAGGCCGGCGCACAGCTGTTCCAACCCGACTTCGCCGCACTGAAACGCCCACACCCGTACGAAAGTGCGCAATTGTGGGTCGGCATGGTCGCTGAAGCCGCGCTGATCGAACACCAAGCCGGAAAAGCACTCACCGGCATTCGGGAAGCCCTCGAACGGTTCTTGAATTAACCCAGCACCTCGGAAATCGGTGCGGCAGCGGCGATCTTGGCGCGCGTCTTCATCACTTTGCCGGGCATGCCACCGCCGACAACGCCGGCCACCACGCCGTCGCGCTCGTAGTAGGCGAGGAATTTGCGGCCGTCGTCCTCAACGACATGCACGATGTCGGTGGCGATCGGCTCGCCCAAACATTGGATCTTGATGTCGTATTGATCGCTCCAGAAATACGGAACGACGACGTTTGACGGAGCATCCTGGCCCAGCATGGCTGGCACCACAGCTCGGGCCTGCTCGGCGACATTGCTCCAATGTTCCACGCGCACTTGGTGTCCCGTCGGATCGCGCCAGGAAGCGACATCGCCGAGCGCCCACACGTTCGGCGCGCTGGTCCGCCCGGCCGCATCACAGATCACGCCGTTGTCGATCTCGATGCCGCTGCCCTCGAGCCAATCGGTCGCCGGGCGGGAGCCGATGCCGACCACCACCAAATCGGTCGTCAGCTCGGCGCCATCGGTCAGCACCACGCTCTCGACATGCTGACGCCCGCGGACTTCAGCTACCCCTACTTCAGTGCGCACATCGACACCTTCGGCACGGTGCAGGCGCGCCACCAGCTCGCCGATCTGCGAGCCGAGCACCGCGGCAAGTGGCGCAGGCTGCGGCTCGACCAACACGACGTCGACCCCCAGGCCGCGCAAGCTGGCCGCCACCTCACAGCCGATGAACCCGGCGCCAACCACGACCGCGTGCTTCGCGGACGACGCGTGCTTGCGCAACGCGAGACTTTCGTCGAACGAACGCAACACCCGGATGCCGTCCAGGTCGGGGAACGCCGGAATGCGCCGCGGCACCAAGCCGGTCGCGATGACGAGTTCGTCGTAGCCGAGAGTCGTTCCGTCGTCGAGGGTCACCGTCTGCGCAGCGGTGTCCAAGCTCGTCGCCGCCGAGCCGAGCCGCAAGGTGATGTTGTGCTCGTCGTAGAACTCGCGCGGTTTGAGCGTCACGTCGTCGACTTCGCTGCGCAACACCTCCTTCGACAGCGGCGGGCGGTCGTAGGGCAAATGGACCTCATCGCTGACGATGGCCAGCGGGCCGGCGTAGCCCGCCCGGCGCAGTTGCTCAGCGGTCCGGGTCGCGGCGAGCCCTCCGCCGACGATCAGGATTCCGTTGTCCGAGCTAGTGGTCATTGGGAGTTCATACACGATCGCGAGGACGGGTGGTTGCTCACCCCTCGGCCCGCGATCGGTCGATGAGGTTGGACAGGACGACGATGCTCTCGGTGCGTTCGATATCGGCGCTCGTGCGGATGCGCTCCAAAGCGTCTTCCAGGTGGCGCATGTCGCGGGCGAGCACCCGCAGGATCGCGTCAGCGGTGCCGGTGGTAGTGCTGGCGCTGACCACCTCGGGGATGTCCATCCAGGCTCGGCGCAGCTCGTCGGGCGAAATCCTGCCGTGGCAGTAAACCTGAACGTAGGCCTCGGTGTTCCAGCCGACCGCACTGCGATCGATGATCGTGGTGAACCCGCGGATGACACCGCCGTCGAGCATCCGGTCGACGCGGCGTTTTACTGCCGAGGCCGACAGATTCACCCGCTCGCCGATCTCGGCGAACGTCGCCCGGGAATGTTGGGCAAGCTCGGCGAGAATCTGCTCGTCGATGCCATCCAACCGATCCATCGCTCCTCCTGCACAACAGACTGCCGGAATATGCCCGTTCACGCAATAAAATACGCATATATAAGCAACGATCGGTGTTTGATTGCGTCAAATCCTTGCCATACCGTCGATTTATGACGATATTCGCGGATGCTGCGCCAGCCCAGGTGGCCGAACGCCGGGCACGGATTCGGCATTACGTCATGACGTCTCCGCGGTATTTCGCCGTCGACTATGCGATCAATCCGTGGATGGACACCGAAACCGCGGTCGACGCCACTGTGGCCGTCGCGCAGTGGACACACCTCCGCGACACCTACCTTCGGCTCGGACACCAAGTCGACCTCGTCGCACCGATTCCCGACCTCCCCGACATGGTCTACGCCGCCAATGGCGGGCTGATACTCAACGACTCCGCCGTGGTGGCCCGATTCAAATACCCACAGCGCCAACAAGAATCCACCGCATACGCGGACTGGATGCGATCACAGGGATGGATTCCAGTACAGACTCGCCACGTCAACGAGGGCCAGGGCGATCTGCTGCCGGTGGGCGAAATGATCTTGGCAGGAACCGGTTTTCGTACTGATCCGCGGGCGCACTCGGAAATCGCGATGATCTTCGATCGGCCGGTCATAAGCTTGCAGTTGATCGATCCGCGCTTCTACCACCTCGATACGGCCCTTGCCGTGCTTGATGAAACCACCATCGCCTACTACCCCCCGGCCTTTGCCCACCACTCGCGCGCGCAACTGGAAGCGCTGTTTCCGGACGCTCTGGTGGTAGACAGCGCCGACGCCTACGTCTTCGGCCTCAATGCGGTGTCGGATGGTCGACACGTCGTCCATCCTGCGGCCGCAGTCGGGTTCGCCGAGCAGTTGCGCCGGGCCGGCTTTGAGCCGATCGGTGTCGAGATGTCCGAGCTGCTCAAGGGCGGCGGATCTGTCAAATGCTGCACACTGGAGGTGTATTCGTGACCCTCCTGGAGACTGCCGGTTCCGACGATCTCACCGCGGCGGCGATCGCCCTTGACGAGCGCCACACGGCGCACAACTACTCGCCGCTGCCGGTGGTCGCGGCCAGCGCCGAGGGAGCGTGGATCACTGATGTCGAGGGTCGGCGCTACCTGGATTGCCTGGCCGCATACTCGGCGGTGAACTTCGGGCATCGCAACCCCGAAATCATCGCGACCGCCCACGCCCAGCTCGACCGTGTCACGCTGGTGAGTCGGGCATTTCACGCCGAGGTGCTAGGCGAGTTCTGCGCGGCACTGGCCGAACTCTGCGCCAAGGACATGGTGTTGCCGATGAACAGCGGCGCCGAAGCGGTCGAAAGCGCCCTCAAGGTGGCACGCAAGTGGGGCACCGACGTCAAGGGCGTTCCGGCCGACCAAGCAAACATCATTGTGGCCGACAACAACTTTCACGGCCGTACGATCAGCATTGTCAGCTTTTCCTCAGACCAGACCGCCCGCCGCGGCTTTGGGCCGTTCACGCCGGGATTCCGCTCGGTACCGTTTGGTGACGCCGACGCGCTGGCCGATGCGATTGACGAGCACACCGTGGCCGTGCTGCTCGAACCGATTCAGGGTGAGGCCGGCGTCATCGTGCCGCCAGACGAATATCTGCCCGCGGTACGCGAACTCTGTTGTGCACGTGGCGTTTTAATGATTGCCGATGAGATTCAATCGGGTCTGGCCCGCACCGGCCGCACGTTCGCTTGCGACCACTGGGACGTGGTGCCCGACATCTACCTGCTCGGCAAAGCCTTGGGCGGCGGGGTGGTGCCGTTGTCGGCGGTGGTGGCCAATCGCGACGTCCTGGGCGTGCTGCATCCGGGTGAACACGGTTCAACGTTCGGCGGGAACCCATTCGCGGCTGCGATCGGCCATACCGTGGTGTCGATGCTGGCTCGCGGTGAATTCCAGGACCGTGCAACACACCTCGGTGCGCGCCTGCACTGGCGACTACGCGCGTTGATCGGCCGCGGCGTGGTTGCGCTGAGGGGCCGCGGATTGTGGGCCGGCGTCGACATCGATCCGGCACTGGCCAGCGCGAAGCAACTTAGCTTGCGGCTGGCCGAGCGCGGGGTGTTGGTCAAAGATACTCACGGATCAACGTTGCGCGTCGCTCCCCCGCTGGTGATCACTGCCGCGGAAATCGACTGGGCCGTTGAGCGATTCGCCGATACGCTAGCCCAGATGGCCAGCGCCGTCTGAGACCCTCCCAGTCATCTGGAAGATAACGCGGTGCGCCACTTGGACGGCGTGGTCGGCGAAGCGCTCATAGTAGCGACCCAGCAGCGTCACGTCGACAGCGGACGCCACGCCGTGTTTCCATTCGCGATCCATCAGCACAGTGAACAGATGGCGGTGCAAGTCATCCATTGCGTCGTCTTCTCGGCGGATGCGCGCGGCCCTCCTCGGGTCGCGGGTCAAGAGTACCTCTCGCGCGCTGTTACCCAGTTTGACTGCGATTCCGCCCATTTCGGCGAAATACCCTTTCACCTCTTCGGGCAACGCATGCTGGGGATGGCGCCAGCGCGTGATCTCGGCGACGTGTAGCGCCAGCGCCGCCATCCTGTCGATGTCGACAATGATTTGCAGCGCGCTGACGATTGCCCGCAGGTCATTGGCAACCGGCGCTTGCAGAGGGGCCAACAACACAAACGCGTTCTGCTCGGCGGCGGCGCTCATCGCGGCGATTTTGTCGTGGCAGCTGAGAACCTGCTCGGCCAACACCAGATCCGCCTGCAGCAGGGCCTCGGTTGCGTGCTCCATGGCAACACCGGCCAGGCCGCACATCTCGCCGAGGTGCTCGGTTAACCTCGCGAGCTCCGCATGATAGGCGGTTCGCATGGCGTCGAAGATACGTTGCGAACCTTGACGATAGACCAAAGGGACATGTGAAATCGTATTGAATATCCGCTTACGTTTTGATCTCGGCAATGCCAGCTAGTACTTCAACACGCCCTTGTCGACCGGGATCTGGGCTCCGGTCAAAGTCCCGGAGCCATCACTGGCAAGCCACGCCACCACATCCGAAACCTCGGCGGCGCCCATAAAGCCGTTGGGCTGCAGTGGCATTGGGCCGAAGCTGTGAATGTAATGGGGATGCTCGGCGAACACCTGCATCATCAGATCCGGCTCGATCATCGGCGTGTCGACCGAGTAGGGATGGATGGAGTTGACCCGGATGCCGAACTCGCCAAGCTCGATTGCCAGTGTGTTGGTCAGCGCCACAAGCCCATGCTTGGTCGCCGCATAGTGGCCATTGCCCGGCGTGGCCTTCAGTCCGGCCGACGAACTGACCACGACGATAGAGCCGCCATTACCGGCCTCGATCATCGCGGGTATCACCGCTCGTAGGGTGCGCCATGTGCCGGTCAGGTTGACCCCGATGACGCTGTCCCATTGCTCGTCGGTGAGCTCCCAGACCCGGCCCCAACTGAGCACGCCAGCGTTGGCAACCAGAATGTCGAGCCGGCCGAACTGCTCGACGCCGTCGCTCACCAGCTGTCGCACTGCGGCGTCGTCGCGAATGTCGACGGCACGGGCCAGCACCTTGCGGCCTTCGGCTTCCACCGCGCTGACGGTTTCGGCGAGATCTTCCGGCGTGGCCGCCGGGTAGCTGACGGTCTCGGAGACCGGCGCACAGATGTCAGAGGCGATGATATCGGCACCCTCGCGCGCCAAGCGGATCGCGTGCGCCCGTCCCTGGCCGCGCGCGGCACCAGTGATGAATGCCACCCGTCCTTGCAACGTTGCGGACACGACAGCCCCTTTCGCCAACCTGCCGATCAGGCTAGCAGCGAAACTGGAACGTGTTCTAATCGGTTAGATGTCGGCGATGATCTGGGTCCGCTTGCTGGCGTATTCCTCGTCGCTCACCGCGCCGGATTTGTGCAATGCCTCTAGATCCTGCAGCCGCTGCGCCACCGACGCCTGCGGTGGCGCCGCCGGTGCGGCCGCGCCCACCCCGGCCGCCGC
>DAIODV010000257.1:0-5866 GCA_036746615.1 Mycobacterium sp. | reverse complement strand
TTCTGGGCAATGCCGCGCAGCGAATCCTGTTGCGGGACATGCCCGTCGTCCCGCTGTGGTACACGGTCAGTGTGGCCGGAAGATCAGCGGCGGTCAGCCACGTCGCACTGACCTGGAATGGCCTGCCCGACTACGAGCGCATCGTCAAGGCTTGAAATGGGTTGGTATATCGCTCGCCGTATCGCGATCATGGTTCCGGTTTTCCTCGGCGCCACACTGCTGATCTATGGCATGGTGTTCCTGCTGCCCGGCGATCCAATTGCCGCCCTGGGCGGTGACCGCCCGCTCAGTCCCGCAGTCGCTGCGCAGTTGCGTGCCCAATATCACCTCGACGACCCGTTCCTGTTGCAGTACTGGCATTATTTGGGCGGCATCGTGCATGGCGACCTGGGGCGTGCCTACTCCGGGCTCCCGGTGAGAACGGTTCTTGCCCAGGCATTTCCGGTCACAGTCAGGCTCGCGTTGATTGCACTGGCCGTGGAGACGGTTCTCGGAATCGGCTTCGGGGTGATCGCCGGGCTGCGGCACGGCAGCGTATTCGACGCCACAGTACTGATCTCAAGTCTGATCGTGATTGCCGTCCCGATTTTCGTGCTGGGGTTCTTGGCGCAGTTCGTCTTTGGCGTCCGGCTCGGTGTCGCCGCGGTCACCGTCGGTGATCAGCCGACGTTCGCCCGGCTGCTGCTGCCTGGTGTGGTGCTCGGATCGGTGTCATTGGCGTACGTGGTGCGTTTGACCCGTTCGGCGGTGGCCGCAAATGCGCATGCCGACTATGTGCGCACGGCGACGGCCACCGGCTTGTCGCGGCCCAGGGTGGTCGCCGTCCACATCCTGCGCAACTCACTGATCCCCGTGGTGACGTTCTTGGGCACCGACCTCGGGGCGCTGATGGGTGGGGCGATCGTCACCGAGGGGATCTTCAACATCCATGGTGTCGGGGGAGTGCTCTATCAGGCGGTCACCCGCCAGGAGGCGCCGACGGTGGTGTCGATCGTGACGGTGCTGGTGGTGATCTATCTGGTGACCAACCTGGTAGTGGATTTGCTGTACGCGGCGCTGGACCCCAGGATCCGTTATGGCTGAAGTGGTTGGCGCCAGCGGGTTTTGGGGCGATACCTGGCGCGGATTGCGGCGGCGTCCGAAGTTCGTCATAGCAGCCATACTGATCTTGTTCTTCCTGGTGCTGGCGATATTTCCGGCGCTGTTCACGTCTGTTGATCCGGGCTACGCCGACCCGTATCAGAGCCTGCTCACGCCGTCAGCAACGCACTGGTTCGGCACCGACCTGCAGGGCCACGACATCTACGCCCGCACGGTATATGGTGCCCGTGCCTCAATCACCGTCGGCGTCGGCGCGACGCTGCTGGTCTTCGTTGTCGGCGGGGCGCTGGGAGCGTTGGCCGGCTTTTACGGCGGCTGGATCGATGTGGCGGTCTCCCGCGTCGCGGATGTTTTCTTCGGAATCCCACTGCTATTGGCCGCCATTGTGCTCATGCAGGTCATGCATCACCGGACAGTCTGGACGGTGATCGCGATTCTTGCGCTATTCGGTTGGCCGCAGGTGGCCAGGATCGCCCGCGGTGCAGTGCTGGCGGTACGTGGCAGCGACTATGTGTTGGCCGCGCAGGCACTGGGATTGAACAGATTTGGGATTCTGATCCGCCATGTCGTGCCCAATGCTCTTGGCCCGGTGATCGCCGTCGCAGCCATCTCTCTGGGGCTGTTCATTGTCACGGAGGCGACGCTGTCCTATCTGGGCGTGGGGTTGCCGCCGTCGGTGGTCTCATGGGGCGGCGACATCAACGTCGCTCAGACGCGGCTGCGGGCGGGCTCACCGATTTTGTTTTATCCCGCTGGCGCCCTTGCGCTTACCGTGCTGGCGTTTTTGATGATGGGCGACGTGTTGCGTGATGTTCTGGATTCCACCGTACGGACGTGGCGGTCATGAACTCCGCGCTCTTGAGTGTCGACGGACTGGAAGTCAGGTTCGGCGACGATGCTCCCGCGGTCAGCGACGTCGAGTTGTCGGTGCACAGCGGGCAGACCGTCGCCATCGTCGGTGAATCGGGCTCCGGCAAGTCGACAACCGCCGCGGCGATTCTCGGCCTGCTGACACCGGGCGGGCGAATTACCGCCGGCCGCATCGTGTTCGACGGGATTGACCTTGCATCGGCGGATCCCGGTCGGCTCCGCTCGATCAGGGGGAGTGGCATCGGCTATGTGCCGCAGGACCCGGCGACCAACCTCAATCCGGTGTGGAAGGTCGGCTTTCAGATACGGGAGGCGTTGCGCGCCAACGCTATCAGTGATGTGCGGCAGCGCTCACTGCGACTGCTCGACGACGCCGGAATGCCGGATCCGTCGACTCAGGCAAGACGGTATCCGCATCAGCTGTCCGGTGGGATGTGTCAGCGTGCGCTGATCGCGATTGGATTGGCGGGCAGGCCGCGGCTGCTGATCGCCGACGAGCCGACATCGGCACTGGACGTCACCGTACAACGGCAGGTACTCGACCATCTGCAGCAGCTGGCCGCGGAACTGGGTATTGCGGTGCTGCTGATCACTCATGACCTTGCATTGGCAGGTGAGCGCGCCGAGCAGCTGGTCGTCATGCGTCGCGGCCGCGTAGTCGAAACCGGTGCGGCGCAATCGATCTTGAGTGTCCCCCAGCACGTCTACACTCGGGCGCTGGTGGCCGCCGCGCCGACGTCGACTCGGCCGCGCAGTGGCAACGGTGCGGCTGCCAAGCACGCCGACGCCGACGAGCGCGATCTCCTTGTCGCTTCCGATCTCACTAAGGTCTACCGGTCCTCCCACGGAAAGCCCTGGCGCAAAGCGGAATTTCGGGCCGTCGACAGCGTGTCGTTTCATCTGCGGAAAGCGACAACACTTGCGATCGTGGGCGAGTCAGGATCCGGAAAATCCACCCTGGCGCGCATGGCGCTTGGCCTTCTCGCGCCGACCTCTGGGACGGTCACATTCGGCGGCCGAGACGTCGCTGCGCTGAACCGCCGCGATAGCCTCGCGTTTCGACGGCGGGTGCAGCCGGTGTTCCAAAACCCTTACAGCAGCTTGGATCCGATGTACACGGTTTTTCGGGCCATCGAGGAACCACTGCGCATTCACCGGGTCGGCAACCGCCAGGAGCGGCGCGCGGCGGTGCGAGATCTAGTCGAGCAGGTGGCGCTGCCGTCGTCGCTGCTGGACAGGCGGCCCCGAGAACTGTCCGGCGGACAGCGGCAACGGGTCGCGATCGCGCGAGCGCTGGCATTGCGACCCGAGGTACTGGTTTGCGACGAAGCGGTTTCCGCGCTCGACGTCTTGGTGCAGGCGCAGATACTCGAGTTGCTCGCCGAGCTGAAGGAAGCGCTGGGGCTGAGCTATCTGTTCATCAGTCATGACTTGGCCGTCATCCGGCAGATCGCCGATGAAGTCCTGGTGATGCAAGCGGGCCGGGTCGTTGAGCATGCGCCCACCGAGGAGGTGTTCAACCAGCCGCAGCACGACTACACCCGGCAGTTACTGGCGGCGATACCCACCCCTTATCGTGACAGCTCGTGAGTCCTGACCCGTTGGCCCCGCTGATGGCGCTGCCCGGCGTCGCCGACGCCAGCGACCAGGCGCGCGAGGCGCTCGGGCGGGCGCATCGGCATCGTGCGAACCTGCGGCGCTGGCCGGTGACCGCCGCGGAGGCGGCTCTGCGCGCGGCGAGGGCGTCGGCCGTGCTCGACGGCGGCGGCCTGAAACTCGACGAGCAACTGGACGTCTCGGCGACCAGCGACCCCGTATTCGCCGGGGCGCTGCGCGTCGCGCAGGCGCTGGAAGGCGGCGAGACCACCCTGGTCGGCGTCTGGCAGCGCGCGCCGCTGCAGGCGCTGGCGCGGCTGCATATGCTCGCCGCCGCCGACCAGGTCGATGAGGGCCGGTTGGGTCGCCCACGCCCGGACCCCGACGTCGGGCCCCGTCTTGATCTGCTCGCGAAGATCGTCACTGGTGCTGCCGGTGCGCCGGCCCCGGTGATCGCCGCGGTCGCCCACGGTGAACTGTTGACCCTGGCGCCGTTCGGCAGCGCCGATGGCGTAGTGGCGCGCGCGGTGGCGCGGCTGATCACCATCGCCACGGGCCTGGACCCACACGGGCTGGGCGTGCCGGAGGTTAGCTGGATGCGTCGCGCGGCCGAGTACCGCGACGCCGCGCGCGGGTTCGCCGCCGGGACTCCCACCGGAATGGCTGGATGGTTGACTCTGTGTTGCCGCGCCATGCGCGACGGCGCGCAAGAGGCGTTGTCGATCGCCGAATCACTTACTGAATAGGTTGCCGAAACAGCGTCGCCGCGAATGGATTAGCTGCCTGCGTAGGCGCCCAGACAGGCAAAGCGGGCGACGCTCCGAAGCATTTCGGCTCGCCGCCCGCTAGCACGGTACCCGGTTACCAAGCGTGCAACTCTGGGCTGCGTGGGTGGCCTCGGCGATCTTGCGACGCTTGCGGCTGCGACCCCACCCAAAGGGCCGTCGACACCTTCCGCTCTCCGCAATTTCGCAGGCCCGCAACACTTCTGCCATCTTCGCGGCTGTGACTCCGCGTGGGTGCCAGGACCGTGCTGGGTCGCCCAATTCGGGAGATCGAACCTTCTCCTCCGGAACGATCTTGGCCTCACCGGGCTTCCGTGACTCCTTTGTACTCCGTGACCCTGGTCACATCAAGAGTCAATTACGGGAAAACACGCGATCGAAATCCCCCGGTTACAAGACGTGTTTGCTGAAGCGTCGACGGCCGCTACAGCGAGAACCGGCGCAGCAGCGAATAGGTCAGTGCCCCAGCGGCAAGCGCGCTAACACCGACCGCGGCGGTAGTGGCGACCACAGCTCCCGACGGGGCCGGGATACGCTCGCGCAGCGATACCGGTCGCGAAAAGCCCAGGACCGGCCAGCCGCGGGCGGTCGCTTCCCGGCGCAGCGCGCGGTCGGGGTTGACCACGCTCGGATGACCGACGACTTCCAGCATCGGCAGGTCGGTAATCGAGTCGGAGTAGGCGTAGCAATGCTCGAGCGGGTAGCCTTCGCGCGCGGCCAACTCGCGGATCGCCTGCACCTTCCCTTCGCCGTAGCAGTAGAACCCAATCTCGCCGGTGTACTTGCCGTCCTCGACGACCATGCGAGTCGCCATCGCGTGAGTGGCGCCCAGCGCACGCGCGATCGGTGCCACCAGTTCCTCACCGGATGCCGACACCACAACCACATCGCGGCCGCACAACTTGTGACTGGCGATCAGGTCTGCGGCTTCGGCGAACACCAGCGGCGTGACGATGTCGTGCAGGGTCTCGCTGACAATCGACTTGATCTGCTCGACATCCCAGCCGGTGCACATGTTGGTCAGATGGATGCGCATCCGGTCCATCTGGTCGTGGTCGGCACCGGACAGCAAGAACAGAAACTGGGCATAACTGGACTTGAGCACGGCGCGCCGGTTAATCAATCCCTGCTCGAAGAAGGGTTTGCTGAACGCCAACGTGCTCGACTTGGCGATGATGGTCTTGTCGAGATCGAAAAAAGCGGCGGTGCGAGGAGTGCGACCGGTGCTGGGTGGTGATGTTTGCTGGTCAGCGGCCGAGTCGGGGGGGGGCACCGCCCCAGCATAGGGGGATCATGCGACATGACGCGACGTTGTCCACAAAACCGCCGGTCAAGCGCGCCTCGGTTGCTCGCGACGATCGGATGGCGCGGTGTGATGCGGCGAAATGCCATGCGCAGAACAAAAACAGCTCTTGCGCTGCGAGATGCTGTCATGTGTATAGTAAGCAGTACTCGGCTTAGCCGAGGGTGTATCAGCCCGACCCCCCGGGGCTGATACACGACGACCCTCGCCT
>DAIODV010000256.1:587-5871 GCA_036746615.1 Mycobacterium sp. | reverse complement strand
AATACCACGACCGTTCATGGCCGGCTCCCTTCTATTGCCCAGGCGATCAGAACAGTGCGCTGAGCTCCGTCATCAGCTGACTCAGATCCGATGCCGCTCCGGCGCTGGCATCGGTAAAGGGAAGGTCGAACAGAGTGTACGACTGGCCGAAAAAGGTTCCCACGTCTTCGATTCCGGCCGAGTCACTCACGAGTTGGTTTTCCAAAAATAGAGGAGCAATGATGGTTTGGTCCCCCGTTCCAAATCCCTGGAGATCGACGTAGCTATTGGTGAAGTACGGCACATCACCGGAGATCGACGGCAGCGGCCCAAAGAGCGTCTGAATCGTGTCCGAAAACGATCCGTCCGCGGGTGCTCCGCCGCTGCTATCGAAGACCTGCTGGTATGTGTTGTCGAGCACGTTCGGGACTGCCAACAAATTCAGATGTGCCGAATACTCCCCAGATCCCGGCAAAAAAGAGGTGAAGGCTTGATCCTCCGTGGTGCCCCATCCATCGGGAAGGTAGGCGACCACAGTCGTCGGCGGCCCATCCGCTTCGCCTTGAAGGGCGAAATAATCCATCGGCCAAACATCGATAGGCGAGGGGTCGGCGCCGGCAACAGGGCTGTGGGCGACGGCGCTGCCCAGACCTGTACCCAACGTGATTCCGAGAAACGCGACCACGCTGCGAGGTCGCAGTACCGAATGGCTCCACATCGCCCGTACCCCCAAACCCAAACTTACCCGGTACGTCATGTACCGCTATAGATTAGCGGGACACCCCGTACCCTGTAAAGCATGTCTTCGAGTGAGTCCGTCGACGGGCGGGCAGTCCGCTGGTCGGGTCAGCGGGAGAGGCGTCGCGCCGAGTTTGTCGACGCGGCGTTGCGTGCCATCGCGCACTACGGCCCCCAGACGTCGACCGAGCAGGTCGCCAGTTACGTGGGGGTGACGCGCACCAAGCTGTATAGGTACTTCGACGGCGCCGCTGATTTGCACCACAGCATCGCGCGGCGAGCGTGCGACATGCTGATCGCCGCGCAGAGACCGGTGTGGAATCCGACCGGACGCCCGATCGAAATGATCACCCACGCCGTGTCGCGGCATCTACGCTGGCGCGTCGACCACCCAAACTTGTACGAGTACTTGACCCGCCACTCGCTCAGCGATGACGACAACGGCGTCGCCGCCATCCGCGAAGTCAACAACGCTGTCGCGGCAAACGTATCGGGCATTCTCGAGGCATATTTCAAGGCTGTCGGATTGGATGAATCCCCAGTCGAGACACTGAGTTTCGGCGTCGTCGGCTTCGTCGAATCGGCCGCCACCCACTGGCTCAACGAGCCCGCACCTCTGCCCCTAGCGGAGTTCGCCGCACAACTCGCCGAATGGATGTGGGTGCTGGTGAGCAACACACTGCAATCCGGCGGGATCGACCTTGACCCTCACCAGCCCATCGCCGCTCCGGTCGAGTAACGGCTACAAACTCCCGAGGTCGTCGGGAACGTCGACGGCGTGCGCGCGCAAGGCCTCAAGGGGAACCACATCGAGCGTGCGCTCGTGAGTCGACGCCAGCACCACCGGCGCGGCGCGACCATCGCGGTACGCCACGAGCCAATTCCCCGCGGTCACACACCAGCGGTCCCCGGGCACCAGGCCCGGAAACCGCATTTGCGGCCTCGGCGTGGACAGATCGTTGCCTATCGCTCGCTGGTGTTCGAGGAACTCAGCGGTCACCACCGCGCAAATCGTGTGCAACCCGAGATCCTCGTCCCCGGTGGAACAGCAGCCGTCGCGGTAGAAGCCGGTAAGCGGGTCGGTGCCGCACGGTTCCAGCGGGCCACCAAACACGTTGCGCTCAGACATCGCACACCTCTCTAGATCGCGCCGATCGCATCGGCCACACGCCGAACTTCATCGAGATCGGAACTGGTTGGAATGAGCTGGATTTCGTCGGTGCCGACCGCTTCGAACTTGCGCAGCACCGCGACCAGTTCCTCTTCGCTGCCGGCGAACCCGGTGCTCGGGGCCATCGCGTCGATGTATTCGGCCGGTATCCAATTCATGTAGCGCAGCAGATGCCGGTGCACTTGTCGTCGGGCATCGTCGGGGGAACCCAACGCGAACCAGAACGATGTGGCCAGGTGGGGTTTGGGTTTGCCGGCCTGCGCCCATGCTGCGCGTGTCACGTCAAAGAGCTCGTTCTGCTTGACGACGTCGAGGTCCATCGTGTGTCCGGCCAGGCCGTCGGCCCAGGCGGCGGCACTGCGCAGGGTCTTCGGCCCGAGAGTTCCGATCAGCAGCGGCGGCCCACCCGCCTGCACCGGTGCCGGCCCGACCGGCAGCAGCGAGTCAGTGATCTTCTCGCCCGCCCAAACTCGTTTCATCACCGCCACCCGTTCGGCCATGGCGCGCATGGTCTGCGTCGACGGATCCACACCGACCGCTTGATAATCCTCGATCCGGCCGCCCACTCCGATGCCCACCGTCAGCCGGCCACCGCACAGCATGTCGCCAGTCGCCAGAGCCTTGGCCAACATCACTGGATCGTGCAGCTGAGGCACGATCACCGTCGTCACCAACCGCACCCGATCGGTCCACGCGGCCAACGCACCCATCAGCGTCAAAGTCTCCGGGTTGTCGAACGCCATCCGCTCACCCCAGCACAACGACGCGAACGGGCCGGCATCGATCGCCCGCGCCCAATCCCGCAGGACGGCAGCATCCAAGTCCGGCTCCATCACCGGCATGGTCATCGATATCTGCACGACGGCGATTCTGGCACGCAGACCGGTGCAAGCGCGCAGGCAGCGCAGTGGCACCATGTCTGAGATGGGCATCACCGCCAATTCCATCGCGCATGTACGGCTCACCGTCAGCGACATCGAGCGCTCCCGACAGTTCTACGAGAGCGTCTTCAATTGGCCGGTTCTCATCGAGCTCCCTGACAACGCCGACGAGGCGACCCGCAAGCAGCTGGGCTTCTTGTTCGGTGGTGTCATCTACGACATGGGTGGCGCGCTGATCGGGCTGCGGCCGGTGGCGACCGACCGCTTCCACGAGGACCGCTGCGGACTGGACCACCTCGCCTTCAGGACCGCGAATAAGGACGAATTAGATGCTGCGGCAAAGCATCTCGACGATCTCGGCATCGGGCACGAGCCGGTCAAGGATATCGGGCCGTCCTACATCCTGGAGTTCCGCGACCCGGATAACATCGCCCTGGAGCTGTCCGCACCGAAGTAGCGTTTGGCGGCGAGCGTGCGCAGAATGACGGCATTTACGGCGTCTCGGCGTACAAACGCGCACGGTCGCGTCGATGTAGCAGAAGTAGACTGGCAAGCACAATGCCTATCGAGTTCAACCACACCATCGTCGGCGCCCGCGATAAGCGGGAGTCCGCAGAATTTCTCACGGAGCTGTTCGGGTTGCCGAGTCCCGTTCCGTTCGGCCCCTTCATGACCGTCACGCTGGAGCACGGCGCGAACCTCGACTACGCCGATGTTCCCGACGGCGAGGACATCCGACCGCAGCACTACGCCTTCTTGGTCTCCGAAGACGACTTCGACGCGATCTACGGCAAGATCCAATCCCGGGGGCTGGAGCACTGGGCCGACCCGAGCGGTAATCGGCCAGGCGAGATCAACACCAGAGACGGCGGTCGTGGAGTGTATTTCCGCGACCCCGGCGGCCACTACTTGGAAATCCTCACCCGGCCCTACGGCTCCGGCAGCTAGCGCGAACCGTCGTTGCGGGGGCCGTGACGCCTGCTTTCCTGGTCGCGATAAGCGTCGGCCAGCCGGCCGACATGGCTCGGCAGCGCACCGGCCGCGACGTCGGCAACCGTCGTCTCCTCCAGAACTGACCGCATGCTTGCGCGCAGCGCCCGCCAGACGTCGGTCAATGCCGCGGTGGGGCCGGAGTACGGCAGATCGCCGAGTCCGACGTCGCGGACGCTGGCAAGCGGGCCGTCAATGGAGCGCAGCACGTCGGCGATGCTGATTTCGCTAGCGGGGCGGGCTAATTCATATCCGCCGTCGCGACCGCGGTGACTGCGCCCCAGCCGGTCGGTGCGCAGGTCGGACAAGATGTCGACGAGGAACTGCGGCGGGATGCCCTGGGCTTGCGCCAAGTCGTCAGTCTTGACCCGCACGCCGCCATCCACGGTGGCGAGCTGGATCATTGCCCGCACCGCATACTCCGCCTTGGCCGACATGCGCATGGACACGATCCTTGCACGGCCAGGTTAAGAGCCGGGTTCGCTCAACCGGTGATCGCCAGCACCGCGGCGGCGTGTTCCGGCCGGCACACCACCAGGTCCGGCAGCAGCGGATCGGGTCGGTTGTATTCCAGCGGCGAACCATCCAGACGCGAGGTGTGCAAGCCGGCCGCGCGGGCCACGGCAACCGGCGCCGCCGAATCCCATTCGTACTGCCCGCCGCCGTGCACGTACACATCGGCTAGACCCTGAACCACCGCGGCAACCTTCGCGCCGGCCGATCCCATCTCGACCAGCGTGCCGTTCAAGTGGTCACGGACCTCCAGTGCGATCGCCGGCGGGCGAGTGCGTGAGACGACGATCCGCGGCGATCCGGCGTGAGGCGGCGGCGGTGCT
The DNA here is from genome assembly GCA_036746615.1 of Mycobacterium sp. Classification (GTDB taxonomy): domain Bacteria; phylum Actinomycetota; class Actinomycetes; order Mycobacteriales; family Mycobacteriaceae; genus Mycobacterium. The sequence continues at coordinate 1,276 of DAIODV010000256.1, read as the reverse complement.
GGATCGGGCGTGGCCAGCGTGACGTCCTGCGCGGGCAGTGCGACCGCGCCGGCGATCAGCTCACCGGATTGCCACAGCGCGACGTGCACGGCCCAGTCCGCACGGCCGAGTTCGGAAAACTCCCGAGTGCCGTCCAGCGGGTCGACGATCCACACCCGCTCGGAGCGCAGCCGCACCGGATTGTCGGCGCCTTCTTCGGAGAGCACCGCATCGCCAGGGCGCTCGCGTGCTAGCGCCTCCATCAAGTAATCGTGAGAACGCTTGTCCCCCGCCGCTTTTCGTTCGGCTTGCGTGGCTTCGGCTAGCTCGTCGCGCACCGCGAGCAGCAGGCGGCCGGCTTCGGTGGCCAGCCGCGACGCCACCTCATGGTCGCTCAACGTCGCGTCTCGATCAGCTCGATCACTTGTTGCGCCAGCTCATCGCAGCTGCGGTCCGGGGTGAGCCGCAGGTCAGGATTCTTCGGCCGCTGATACGGGCTGTCGATACCGGTGAAATGTGTGATCTCACCCGCACGCGCTTTGGCGTAGAGGCCCTTGGGGTCTCGGCGCTCGCAATCCTCGAGTGGCGTGTCGCAAAACACCTCGACAAAGTCGAGTCCGGCCTCGGCGTGAATCCGGCGAGCCAGGTCGCGATGCTCGGCCAGCGGGGTGAACGCCGGTCACACCACGGGGGGGCGCGAAACGGGGGTC
>DAIODV010000256.1:0-571 GCA_036746615.1 Mycobacterium sp. | reverse complement strand
TGTGCCCGGAATCGGCGATCAGCGCTGCCACATGCGCCAGTCGACGCAGGTTCTCAGCGCGGTCGGCCATGGAAAAGCCCAGATCCGCGTTCAAACCGTGGCGCAAGTTGTCGCCGTCGAGAACATAAGCGGGAACACCCTTTTCGAGCAGCTTCTGCTCGACCAGCATTGCCACCGACGACTTGCCGGAACCCGACAGCCCGGTGAACCACAAGGTGCGGCCCCGCGACATCCGGTCCTCGGCGGTCACCAGCGAGCTGTGCCGCACCGTGTTCGGGCTCGCCGAGCGCGCCGAGACCTCACGCAGCACCATGCCCGCGGCGACCGTCCCATTGGTGTGCGGATCGATCAGGATGAACGACCCGGTGCTCGGGTTGCGGGTGAACTCGTCAAGCAGCAGCGGCACCTGGGTGCGCAGCGAAATGCGGCCAAGTTCGTTGAGCTGCAACGCCTCCGCGGACGTATCGCGGCGCAGCGTGTTGACATCGAGCCGGTAGTCCAGCGCGGTGACCCGTGCCCGCGTCGTGCGGGTGGTGTGCTTGATCAGGTAGTCACGTCCGGCTTCCAGCGC
>DAIODV010000255.1:0-5880 GCA_036746615.1 Mycobacterium sp. | reverse complement strand
GCGCTCTCCTACGTCAGCGTCGACGGGGCGCGAGCCAACCTCGCCGCCGAAGGCACCGGGAGTTTCGACGATATCCGCGCTGCCGCGTCGAAAGACTGGAACACCAAGCTGTCTCGTATTGCGATCGCCGGCGCCGATAACGGCGACATCGCCACCTTCTACACCGCGCTCTATCATTCGCTGTTGAATCCCAACACCTTTAACGACGTCGACGGTCGCTATATCGGATTCGACGGCGACGTTCACACGTTGGCGCCTGGGCATACCCAGTACACCAACTTCTCCGACTGGGACACCTACCGCGGGCTTGCCGCCCTGCACGGATTGCTGTTCCCGGAGCAGGCCAGCGACATGGCCCAGTCGCTGGTGAACGACGCCGAGCAGAGCGGGTCGTTTCCCCGCTGGGCGCTGGCGAATACGGCGACCGCGGAGATGACCGGTGACAGCGTCGTCCCGTTGTTGGTGAACTTTTACGCGTTCGGCGCCAAGGATTTTGACGTCCAGGCCGCACTGCACTACATGGTCAAAGCGGCGACCGAAGGCGGCGTCGGGCGCAACGGCTACGTGGAGCGGCCGGGAATCGCCACCTACCTCCAGCGCGGCTATCTGCCGCTTAACGCGGACTCCTGCAGCGGCGGTGCTATCCCAGGTGCCTCGATCGCCTTGGAATGGTCGGTCGACGACTTCGCCATCGCTCGATTCGCCGATGCCCTTGGCGATTCCGCGATCGCCACCGAATTTCAGGACCGGGCCCAGTACTGGCAGAACCTGTTCAATCCCACCACCGGCTACATCTCGCCGCGTGACGCGATGGGTTTCTTCCCCGATGAACCCGGTGTCGTGCCGCCCGCACAGGGCTGCTTCAGCCAGCTCGGATTCGACGAGGGCAACGCCGAGCAATACGTCTGGTACGTGCCGCAGAACATCGCCGGGTTGGTGACCGCTCTCGGCGGCCGAAAAGCGGTGGGAGAACGGCTCGATCGTTTCACTAAGCAGCTCAACGTCGGCCCGGAAGAACCCTATCTCTGGGCGGGCAACGAGCCGGGTTTCGGTGTGCCCTGGCTGTACAACTACATCGGGCAACCGTGGAAGACTCAGCAATTGGTCGACCGGGTGCGCAGCGACTTGTTTTCGCCCACGCCCGATGGCGAGCCAGGCAACGACGACCTGGGCGCGATGTCGAGCTGGTATGTGTGGGCGGCTCTTGGCCTGTACCCTAGTACGCCGGGAACGTCGATCCTTACCGTGAACACGCCGCTTTTCGATCGCGCCGTAATCGAGCTTCCTGCAGGCAAATTCATCACAATGTCGTCGCCGGGCGCATCCGGACCCAACCGGATGCGCTACATCAAGAGCCTGCACATCGACGGCAAGCCGACGGATCAGACGTATCTCCCGGAGTCGATCATCCATACCGGCGGGGACTTGGCATTCTCGCTTTCTCCTCGGCCCAACAAGGCCTGGGGTGCTCGCGAGTCGTCGGCGCCGCCATCATTCGGTGCGGGCAGTTCGGCAGTGAGCGTTAACGTTTCGCCCGACGTCGTCAACATCGCGCCCGGAGGCACGGTCAACGTGACGGTCGCCATCCAACGGATGATCGACGGCCCCGGCGGCTATACCATTACGGGCGCGTCCGACAACGTAGGAATCACGGCGGGAAAGGTCTCTGGACAGTTCGCCGCCGATGGATCTGCCCGCGCTTCGGTGGCTGTTAAGGTCGCGCAGTCAGTCACCAACGGGTACTACCCGCTGGTGCTAACCACCAGGCTCGGCGATGGCGCCCGGACGTTCACGCTCCTGGTGACTGTCCATCGCGCGTGAGCACCGGAGGCATGCTGGTAGTCATGACCCGAAACGAGATCACCGAGCAGATTGTCGTTGCCCGCTTGGCAAAGGGCTTGACCTGGCGAGAGTTGGCAGAGGCCATCGGCCGGCCGGTGGTGTGGACAACTTCGGCGCTACTTGGCCAGCATCCGATCCCCGCCGACCTCGCCCACGTGCTCGTCGAAATGTTGGGTCTCGACGAATCGGCGGTCGCGGTGCTGGCCACACCGCCGATGCGCGGCGGGCTGCCCGCCGCCGTGCCCACCGACCCGACCATCTACCGCTTTTACGAGGCTCTGCAGGTGTACGGCGGGGCGATCAAAGAACTCATCCATGAGCAGTTCGGCGACGGGATCATGAGCGCGATCAACTTCAGCGTGGACGTGCAAAAGAAGCCCCATCCGTCGGGCGATCGTGTGGTGGTGACATTCGACGGAAAATTCCTTCCCTACGATTGGGTTTCGGCACAGGCGTAAAGAAATCGTCAACAAACCAGCGCCGGGGGCCCTCCGCGCTAACATCCAGTAATGCGTGGTCAGGTCTATTTCGAGGCCGATTGGCGGCGCGAGGCGCTGCGGACCAACTTGTGGCTCGTCCCGGTGTTGACAACGGTTGCAATAGTCCTGGTTTTCGCCGTCACCTACATCGTTGACCGCTCTGCCTACGACGGGATTATCACGCTGCCATCGTGGGTGCTGAACGGCAGCGCCGACTCGGCTCGAGTTGTGTTGGCCACGATCGCCGCTGCGATCATCACCGTGGTCGGCATCGTCTTCTCGATCACCATCGTGGCCCTGACGTTGGCCTCGACCCAGTTCGGGCCGCGGATGCTGCGCAACTTCGTGCGCGACCCGGGCACTCAGTTTTCGTTGGGAACATTCGTCGCGTCGTTCTGTTATGCGATGGTCGCGCTGGTTTCGGTCGGCGGTGGCCCCCATGGCGATTTCGTTCCGCATTTATCGATCACGGTGACATTTGTGCTGACGTTGGCTGACGTCGCCGTGTTGATCTACTTCCTCAACCACATCGCCACGATGATTCAGCTGCCGGTCGTGATTGCGCGTATCGCCGGAAGATTGACCGAGGAGATCGCCGCGCTCGATAGCGGCGATTCGAACGGTGTGGGCGCCGGACGCGGGCCGTCGCACGAGGAACTGCTGGCAAAGTTGGCGCAGTCTGGTGCCCCGATCCGGACGCCGCGCAGTGGCTATCTTCAGGTCATCCGCCATGACGTGCTGGTGAAAATCGCGACGAAAGCTAACGCAGTAGTCCAATTGCCCTATCGCCCTGGGCATTTCCTAGTGGCCGGTCAGGTGATGGCCTGGGTTTGGCCGCCTGAGGCTGCCAGCTCTGTGGCCGATCGCCTCGCGCTTGGCCACGTCACTGGCGCGTATCGCACGCTGCCGCAAGATATTTCGTTTGGCTTCGATCAACTGGTCGAGATCGCGCTGCGTGCGTTGTCGCCGGCGGTCAACGACACGTTCACGGGAATGACCTGTATCGACTGGATCGCCGACTGCCTGTGCCGGATCTCCACCTCCTGGCGTCCACAACGGATCCGGCGTGACGCAAAGGGAAACATCCGGGTCATCGCATTCGTCGCCGACTTCGATCGACTTGTCGAGCGCACTTTCGACACCGTCCGCCAGGCCGCAATCGGTATGCCCGCCATCATGATTCGGCAACTCGATGCGCTGGCCAAGGTCATCGAACAAACCCCCGACCGAAAACGCCGCACGGTATTGATCCGCGAAGCGGAGGCAATCCAACGGCTGAACCTGGCCACGGTCACCGAACCCACCGACCGCGACGACGTCACCCGGCGCTACGAAGTGGTCATGGCGCTGGTCCACCCCAACACCCCGCCGCGGCTGGCCGACGCCGTCTAACCAGTACTGTCAGCGGCGGCGACTACAGTCGCGCTCATGACGCCCCAACACTCGACTCCACTGAAGGCGGACCTTGTCCTTTCGGGTGGCGGCGTCAAGGGCATCGGCCTGGTCGGCGCGATCGTCGCGCTGATGGAAGCGGGCTACGGCATCCAGCGCGTCTCGGGCACATCCGCCGGGTCGGTCGTCGGCGCGATCCTCGCGGCCGGTACGCAGGGCAGCCAGCAGCTGACACCCGACGAGGTCAGGCAACTGGCGATGACGGTGCCATATCGCAAGTTTCTCGACCCGACGCCCATCACGGGGATACCGCTGCTCGGCGCCGCCTGGGGTGTGCTGGGCGAAGAAGGTATCTACAAAGGAGATTTCGCCCACGACTGGATCCGCTCCGAACTGGAGAACCTGGGCGTACGCACCTTCGGGGATCTGGCCGTCGACGACGACCACCTGTTGCCGGAGCGGCGCTACAAGCTGGTGGTCACCGTGGCCGATGTGACCACCGGGCAGATGGTGCGGCTGCCGTGGGACTACCACCGGCTCTACGGACTGGACCCCGACGAGCAGCCAGTCGCCGACGCCGTCCGGGCGTCGATGGCGATCCCGTTCTTTTTCCGGCCCGTCAAGCTGAAGAGCGCCAGCGGCTTAACCTCCACCCTGGTTGACGGAGGTCTGCTGTCGAATTTTCCGATCGACTCCTTTGCCCGGGTGGACAACAAACCGCCACGCTGGCCTACCTTCGGCGTGACCGTGCTGCCGAATCTCCCGCAGGGCAACGACAAGATCCTCCCGGGCTTAGGGCCGTTGCGCTGGTTCGGAAGTCCCACGCTGCTGGAAGACCTGGTGACCACGATGATCGTCGGGCACGATCAGGCCTACCTCAACCAGCCGTGGGTCAGCGCCCGGGCGATCCGCGTCGACTCGACCGAAGTCGGCTTTCTCGATTTCAAGATCGCCCAGAAGCAGATGGACGCGCTCTACGAGCGTGGCTATCAAGCGGCGGAAATTTTCCTCTCGTACTGGAGTTGGGAGGACTACCTCGAGCGCTACTGGCGTCAGCGATGATTGCGCCGCGCAACGTTAACCGCTGAATTCGGCTGCCATGCCGTCGATCCCGGCGCGGATTGCGGCAAGCGCCTCGGCGCGGGTCCGCAACTTCGTCGCGGCATGCGCCGGCTGCTTGAGGGTGGCGAATTCCCGCGCTGCTTCCTCGGCGCGGGACAGCACCATCTCGGGCAGCACGATTTCGTCGAGCCAGCCGGCGGCGATCGCGGTTTCGCCGAAAAACGTCTTCGCCAGCCCGGCGGCTTGCTGATAGGCCGATCGCGTCAGCCGCAGCTTCATCACTTCCAGCGCCGCGTACGGGATCGTCATCCCGATCGCGACCTCGTTGGCCTGGATGTTGAAGGCGGGCGCGGCCACTCGGTGATCGCCACTGGCCAGCAAGAACGCACCCATCGCGATGGCGTGGCCGGTGCAGGCCATCACCACCGGCTTGGAATAGGACAGCAGCCGATAGGACAGCTCGAAGCCGCCCTTGAGCATGTCGATCGCGGGCTGAATCTCGCCGGACGTCAGGACTTTCAGGTCGAACCCACCGCTGAACACGCGGTCGTTTCCAGCGATCACCACAGCGCCGACGTCGTCGCGATCGGCATTGTCGAGCGCATCGCCCAGGGCCTGCTGCATGGTCGGGCCCAGGACGTTGACCTTGCCGTCGTCCATGGTGATGAATGCGACGCCGTCGTCGAGGCGATAGCTGACCGGACCGCTCATGCCCTAGACCACTCGCTCGCCGCGGTGCTTGCCGAGCTCGGCTTGGGCGTCACCCCAACGCAGGCTGACGTCGGTTGGCGGCGCATCGATCTGCCGGGTGCGCCACCGGTCCTTGGTTTCCTCGACCGCGCGGTTCATCCGTTCGATCTCGCTGCGGAAGACATCGGCACGAGTTTCCTTGGTGGCGTAGTGAAAATAGGTCAGCATGCTGCGAAGAAGTTCCAGCTTCTCCTTCTCTCGCTTGGCCAGGTTGTGGTTCGTCATCAACTCGATTCGCTGAACCGGCGGCAGCGCATCCCAATCCAGTACCACCTTGGTGTCAAACGGACGCCGGCGACGCTGCCAAAACTTCCATCCCCGAGGAACTTCGGGACGGTCGTAGTAGGTCAGCGTG
>DAIODV010000254.1:0-5883 GCA_036746615.1 Mycobacterium sp. | reverse complement strand
CGGATGATGTCGACGTCGACGACATTCGGCAAGTCGTCGACGTAACTGTCCAGATAGTCATGGCGTTGTGCGCTGCGCAGCGCGCGGGCCATCGGTACCCGCTTGACCGTCTCGCCGTTTCGCAGAATCTCGTTGGCCCGCTTGGCGATTGCGTTTGTCGCTTCGGTTTCGGCGGGCCCGCCGTTGGGCGGGTTGTATTTGAAGCCGCCGTCATACGGCGGGTTGTGCGACGGCGTCACGACGATCCCGTCGGCCAGCGCGTCGGTGCGGCCGTGGTTGTAGGACAAGATGGCATGGCTCACCGCGGGAGTCGGTGTGTACCGGTCAGCCGAATCGATCATCGCGACAACGTCGTTAGCGGCGAGCACCTCCAACGCCGACACCCAGGCCGGTTCCGAGAGGCCGTGCGTGTCACGGCCAATGAAGATCGGCCCCGTCGTCCCGTGCGCCGCGCGGTATTCGACGATGGCCTGGGTGATCGCGAGGATGTGCGCCTCGTTGAACGCGCCATCGAGCGCCGAGCCGCGGTGTCCCGACGTGCCGAACACCACCTGCTGAGCGACGTCCTCGGGGTCGGGTTCGATCGAGTAGTAGGACGTGACTAGATGAGGCAGATCGACGAGGTCTTCGGGCTGCGCCAGCTGACCGGCGCGCGGGTTGGCCACCATGACGCCAATTCTGCCGATGTCTTGCCTACGCTGCTTGGATGCCTGGTCGTGACTACCGCGAGTTGACCGCCGTGTTCGCCGGCGGCGCGCTCGGCACCCTGGCGCGCACCGGCCTGAGCAGCCTGATGGTCGCCGACCCGACCCGCTGGCCCTGGCCGACATTCACCGTGAATATCGTCGGCGCATTCCTGGTGGGCTATTTCACGACGCGCTTGCTCGAGCGGTTGCCGTTGTCGAGCTATCGCCGTCCGCTGCTCGGGACCGGCCTGTGTGGCGGGCTGACGACGTTTTCGACCATGCAAGTCGAAACGCTGAAGATGATCGAGCACCACTGCTACGGCCTTGCTGCCGGCTACACCTTCGCCAGCATCCTCGTCGGGTTACTGGCGGTGTATCTGGCCACCGCATTAGTGCGTCGAGTGCCGGTGCGCTGATGCTGCTTTGGATTGGTGTACTGCTCGCCGGCGGCGTCGGGGCGGTGCTGCGGTTTGTGGTGGACGGCGCGGTGGGTCGACGGGCGGCACGGCCCTTCCCCCTCGGAACGCTCACCGTGAACATCACCGGCGCCGCGCTGCTCGGCCTGCTCGGTGGCCTCACGTTGAGCCGGCATGCTGCGCTGCTCGCCGATACCGCGTTCATCGGCTCGTACACCACGTTCTCCTCCTGGATGCTGGAAACCCAACGGCTCGGTGAGGAGCGTCAGATCCGCGGCGCGGTCGGCAATCTCGTCGCCAGCGTCGTCTTAGGCATCGCCGCCGCGTTGCTTGGGCAGTGGATAGCGGGCCGGCTATGAACCAACCCTGCCTGAAGCTGACCACCTACTTCGGTGAACGACAGCGCGTGGTCACCGATCACGTCCGACGGCCAGGGTTTTTGGCCGACGCGATGCTGGATCTCTTCGACACCCGCGAACTGGCGACCAGTGTGATGCTGCGCGGCACAGCCAGTTTCGGGCTTAGGCATGTGCTGCGCACCGACGAGTCGCTGAGCCTGTCCGAGGACCCACCGGTGGCGATCGCCGCCGTCGACGTCGAATCGAAGATCCGCGACCTGGTCGACGACGTCGTCGCGATGACCGGTCACGGCCTCGTGACGCTGGAACGCGCACGCCTGGTCGGTGGCGACGACGTGCTCGACACCAGCATCGATGACGCCGTCAAGCTCACCGTTTATGTGGGACGCCAAGAACGCATCGGCAATCTGCCCGCATACCGTGCCGTGTGCGATCTGCTGTACCGGCACGAATTCTCCGGTGGCGCAGTTTTTTTAGGCGTCGACGGCACCGCGCATGGCGAGCGCTACCGGGCTCACTTCTTCAGCCGTAACGTCAACGTTCCGCTGATGATCATCTCGATTGGGACAGCGGCGCAGGTTTCGGCTGCCGTCGCCGAGCTCAGCGCTGCTGCGCCCAATCCGCTGCTGACCGTCGAGCGGGTGCGGTTGTGCAAACGCGGTGGCGAGCTATTCGCACGACCGCACCGACTGCCCAACACCGACGACCAACAACGGCCGCTCTGGCAGAAGCTGATGGTGCACACCAGCGAGGCCACCGGCCGCGGCGGCATGCCGATCCACCGCGCATTGGTGCACCGGCTGCTGGACTCCGGGATGGCCCGCGGGGCGACCGTGCTGCGTGGCATCTGGGGATTTCACGGTGGCCATAAACCGCACGGCGACAAGCTCTTTCAGCTGACCCGACGTGTCCCTGTGGTGACGATCATTATCGACACGCCCGAGTGGATCGAGCGCAGCTTCGACATTGTCCACGAGTTGACGGCCGACCACGGCGTGGTCACCAGCGAGATGGTCCCGGCGGTGGTGTCGATCGCCGGGCCCGACCGCGACGGTGATACTCGGCTGGCCCGTTACGACTATTGATCAGCTGCTCTTCAGCAGCTTTGCCAGCACCGCAGCTTGACTGCCTTCCACGTCACGGGTGGCGGTCACCAGTGTGACGGCCCTGTGCTTGGCGAGCTTGCGCAGCTGGTCGAGCGCGTCGCTGCCCTGCAGCTCTGTGCGGTATCGCTTGGCGAACTCGTCGAACCGCTCGGGCTTGTGGTTGTACCACTGGCGCAGCTCTTTCGACGGTGCAACATCTTTCAGCCAGGTGCCCACCCGCGGATCGTCCTTACGAAACCCTCGCGGCCACACCCGGTCCACGAGCATGCGCTGGCCCTCGTCGGGGCTCGGGTCGTCATAGACACGGGCCACCCGGATGTGGCTCTTGGCGCCCATGCGGCCAGGGTAGCGCCGTCAGGTGAGCGCGAGCATCACCTTGTCGACCAGCAACTGGACCGACTTCCACGCCTCGTCAACCGGCATGCCGCCGACCAGCGGATGGAGCACGATCGGTCCGTAGTTGTCGGCGTCACGGACTTCGGCGATCAACTGGTCCGGGGTTAGGAATCGGTAGCGTCCTGACGCCTTCACCTCATCCAGCGTCTGGACCCCGGGAAGATGCATGAGCGAGCGCTGGTCTTTCGACCATCCGCCGTAAGTGACTGCCTCCCAAAGGATGTGCTGGCCCAGTTCAGCCCAGGCGCGGTCGGGATCTTCGTGCAAGTAGATCATCCCGCGGTTGATCGGCCCAGGCATAATCACCAGCGGTGAAAATCCCGCCTCTGCGCACAGCTCGCGATAGTAGGCGGCGACGTCGGGCAGGTGGTCGGCCAGACTGAGGGGAAGACGAAAACGCGCCGCGCGCCGCGCGGTGACGCGCGCGCCTCCCCCGACGTACAGCGGCGGATGTGGCCGCGTCCACGAACCAATGTCTGACCACACCGAGAGCATGCGCTCGATCAGGCTGTCCATCAGCTTGCCACGCTGGCTGAACTCGACTCCGAGTTGGTCGAATTCGATGGTGCGATAGCCAAGTCCGATCGTAGTGTGCAGTCGGCCGCGGCTCATGTTGTCGATCAGCGCGATGTCTTCGGCAAGCCGAACCGGATTCCACAACGGTCCGAGCGCGCAGTCCACACTGGCGATCAACGTCGACGTCTGCGCCAGGAACATGCCGGCGGCCATGATCGGGTTACAGCTCCACCCGTGCCCGGTTGCGTGGTGCTCGTCGACGCTCACTGTGGTGATTCCTCGCGACTCACCCCACTGCGCCAGTTCGAGTGCGGCACGGATCAGTTCGCTCTGCTTGCGTGGCTCTCCTTGCGGTGACGCGAAATTGAAGCGTAAGACCGTCAGCAACATCTACGACGCCGCCGATTGCAGGAAGGCCGGAAAGTCGGGAAACAGCGCGCGGTCGACGATCTCGATGCGCGTCCCAAACGCATCGACGTAGTACGCGAACAGCGCCAGATCCGGTGGAGAGGTGTCAGCGGTCGCTTCGAAGGTGAAACCGTTGGCTTCCAGCAGCGCCGCACTCTCGGCAAGGTCATCGGTGAAGTAGCCGAGGTGATGGACCGAGTTGTTTGGTGCCGCCCTCCACGGACTGTCCGGCACCTGCTGGATCAGTTCCACGTGCGGGCTTTGCAAGGAGTAGACGAATGTCGAGGTGAGCTCACGGATCCCATCGGCGGTGCGGAAAGGCAGCGTGTAGGTCAACGGGTTGATCCACCGGTAGCCGGCGAGCGCGCTGAGGCGCGTCATCGCGGCATCGAGATCAGGCACCACGATGCCGGTGTGGTAGTAATCCTCGGGTCGTAACGCGAATGCCATGGCCTTCCTTCGGGTATCAGACGCAGTCGGATGCGCCGTCGACGACGAACACTGCGCCGCTGGTGTACCTACTTTGCTCGGTGCAGAGAAAAGCCACCGTCGGTGCGATCTCGCTCACGGATCCGAAGCGCCGCAACGGGATGTGCGCCAGCTCAGACTCGACCAGTTCCGCAGCGATATGCATTGGCGCGGTCATCGGCGTGTCGATGGTGCCGGGCGCGACCGCGTTCACCCGGATTCCTTTGTTGGCCCATTTGACGGCGAGGTTTCTGGTGACGTCGATGATCCCAGCCTTGGCTGCCCCATAGCCAGGCACCAGGGGGACAGCTCGCAGCGCAGACATCGACGCCAGGTTGACCACGCTGGCGCCCCCGATGGCGGTCGATGCTCTGAGTGCTCGGTACAGGCCGACGGTCAACCGGTATGGACCGGTCAAGTTCAGCGCCACCGAAGCCTCGAATCCATCCGGCTTTGATTCATCAAGGCCGCCAGGGAAATTCGCGCCGGCGTTGTTGACCAGTACGTCGAGTTCAGGGATGTTCTGCGCCAAGGCGTCGACGGAGTCGTGATCAGTCATCTGCAGCTGACGGTAGGTCATACCGGACAGATCGACGTCGTAGTCCGTTGCGGCCGGTTTGGTCCCGGTGATCGTGACCTGTGCCCCGGCGTCGCGGAACAGCACGGCTGTCGCATGCCCGATCCCGCTGGTGGCTCCAGTGATCAGAGCGTGGGTGCCGGTGAAATCAAAACTGACCTGAGCTGTCATGAGTTTCTCGCGATTTGTTCGGTGAGCCAGGCTCTTTCCCAAAAGTTGGTGGTGTCGGCCAACAGCTTTTCGTAGGCTTCTTTCAGCACCTCGCGCACGCCTGGATGATCCGCGGGAACCAGCTCGGCGAGATGGATGGCGTGTAGCGGCCGTCCGGCGCCGAGATATTCGCGCGCCCGATCCACAAGCGCGTCGGCACCGGCTAATTCGACGACGTCGGCGCTGACAGCATCGAGACCCACCGGATACAACTCGGTCGTCGACCGGTGATGGAACCATCCTGAGTAGTTCTCCCAGATGGCCCGCACATCCCACGAGACTTTTCCATAGCCTTGGCCCACTTCGTATTCCGCGGGCAGCGTGATCTCGCGCATCAGCGTGCGGACATCTTTGCCGGCGTTCATCCCCGCGATGGTCTGGTCGTGAATGTAGGCGATCGCGTCACGTAGCCGGGTCAGCTCGGCATTGATGCGCTCGACACCCGAGATCGGTTCAAAATGGCCGGTCACCAACTGTTCGGGCTGCAGATCACGAACCCGTTCGACCGATGCGATCGCGGTCAGCGCGTCGCGGTAGCGGTCGCCCCGGATGGTGACCAGGTTGGGGATGTGCCCGAAGACCGGGCCGAAAGTATTCCCGCACAGGCAGATACGTTCATCGGGCAGCCACACCACCAGCGAGTCGGTCGTTTCTCCGCCAGGAACGGAGAGCAACTCCATGCGCCGCCCACCGACTTCCAGCGTGAGAGTGTCTTCGAAGTCGAGGTCAACAGTGGGTACG
>DAIODV010000253.1:0-5888 GCA_036746615.1 Mycobacterium sp. | reverse complement strand
GTACGTGCAGCAGCTCACCGGTCGACAAGGCGGCCGCCACTGCAACACCACGGTCGATCCCCACCACCGACCCGTCACCAGGCGCAGGGATGGGTTGCGGTATGTGGGCGAACGCGATATGCCAGCGGCCGGCCCGATCGCAGGTGATGCGGTAGGACTTCACGCCCTCCGGCACCGCCCGCGACAGGTGGAAACGGACCCAACCGACCTTGGGTACCCACACCCGGCCAAACCGGTGGTTCAGGCGTTGGATGTGCTGAGCTTTCACCCCGATCTGCCGGAAGCCCTCATGCACCCCGGCTTTGCGCCATGTCGGGCGGCGGTGGCTGCCGTTGAAACAGTTGCGCATCGCCTGGTCGAAATCGCGCAACGCCTGCTGCTGCACCGTCTGCGATCCTGCCGCCAACCACTCGTATTCGGCTCGGGCCGCCGTCAACTGAGCGCACTGCTCGTTGTAGCCCGGGGCCTGGCGGCCCGGCTGCCAATGTTGCTGCTGCTCGACGGCCAAGTTCCACACATACCGGGCATGGCCACAGTGCTCGGCCAGAACCACGGCCTGCTCAGCAGTCGGAAGCAACCGATAGCGCGCCACCCCCGCAAGCTATCCGTCCCTACCGACAACCCACCGAAAGCAGACGCCGTGTCTCCTCCCCAGGTATGCCGGCGGTTCCCACGCCGCAGCCATCTTCGTCCTCGAGGCGACCGGGAAGCCCAGACGAGCTGGGCAAGTTAGGTGTACCTTACTTCGTAAGAACGGCTAATGTTAGGTCGATAATGCGGACTCGGACGCAACGCGGACGCGATCAAGCCCAGTCGGAGATCGTGCTTGCCCAGCTGCCGCCGGGCCGGCGGGCCACCGTTGTGGGCACGTTGCCACAAACCGCTCCTGTCGTCGCAAATCGCTTGGGGCAGTTGGGCTTTCGCGCGACCGCCCAAGTCGATGTGATTCGACGCGCACCGCTGGGTGACCCCACTATTTACCGGGTTCAAGACACCGAACTGTGCTTGCGCCGCCGCGAGGCGCAGTTGATTGTCGTCGTGCCCGAGCCGGATCGATGACCGCCTGCCACGACGAGGTTGGTGCCGCTGCGGTCACCGTCGCGGGCGTTCGGCGAGTGGCGCTGGTCGGCAGCCCCAATGCCGGCAAGACCAGTGTTTTTAATCACTTGACCGGGTTGCGGGCCAAGACGGGCAACTATCCGGGCGTCACGGTAGGACGCAGCGTCGGCACCACCAAGGTCGACAGCGTGACGATCGCCGTCGAAGATCTGCCCGGCACCTACAGCCTCGACCCGATCAGCCCGGACGAGCGGGTGGTGACCGACCTCTTGGCCGGCCAGTACGCCGACATCGAGCGGCCCGACGCGGTGGTGCTGGTCGCCGATGCCACCACACTGCGCCGGTCGATCATGCTCGTGGGCCAGGTGCTGCGACTGGACCTGCCCTGCTTGCTGGCGCTGACGATGAGCGATGAATTGACGTCTCGCGGCGGAAGGATCGACGTCGAGGCGTTGTCGACGGGTCTGGGCATCCCCGTGGTTGCCGTCGTCGCGCACCGCGGTTCGGGCATCGACGCCGTGCGCGCGCAGCTGGGATCCTTCGACCAGTGGCAACGGCCGCCAGTGCTCCCCCCGGCCGACCAAGAGGCCGTCGACGCCTGGGGACAGTCGGTGCTTGATGCGGCCGACTACGTTGCGCCGCAACCGGATCAGCGCACCGCCCGGATCGACCGAGTGCTGTTGCACCCGCTGTGGGGCACCATCGCGTTTTTCGCGGTGATGTTCTGCTTCTTTCAAGCCCTGTTCACCATCGCAGCGCCACTACGCGACGGAATCAGCGACGGGCTGACCTGGCTGGGCCGGCAGGTGGCCGAGCACATCGGCAATCCAGTCCTGCGTGGGCTGCTCGGGCAGGGGATCATCGGCGGGGTCGGCACCGTGCTGCAGTTCATCCCGCAGATCGTGTTGCTGTTTTTGCTGATCGCGCTGCTAGAGAACATCGGCTACATGTCGCGGGCAGCGTTCTTGATGGATCGGGTGATGGCCAAGACGGGTCTGGAAGGCCGGGCGTTCGTCGCGATGTTGTCGTCGTTCGCGTGCGCGATCCCGGGCATAATGGCCACCCGGACATTGCCGTCGTCGCGCGACCGGATCGCCACCATCGTCACCGCGCCGTTGATGACATGTTCGGCCCGGCTGCCGGTGTACACGCTGTTGGTCGGTCTGCTGGTAGCACCCCAGGCGCAGTGGTGGGGCTTGTCCGCCCAGGGTGTCACGATGTTCCTGCTGTACCTGGGCGGCGGCGCTTCATCGCTGATCGCCGCGTCACTGGTAAAGGCCACGATTCTGCGTAGCGATCTGTTGCCGTTCACCATGGAGCTTCCGCCCTACCGATTCCCGTCGCTGACAGTGCTATTGGCCGCGATGTGGAGTGCGGCCAAGGTGTTCTTGCGCAAGGCCGGAACTATCATCCTGGGCACTTCGCTGATCTTGTGGGCGCTGCTCAATCTGCCGCTGCGCGAATCCGAGACCCGGGGCATGCCGCCGGCTGACGCAGGCGCCTACGTCATGAACCACAGCTACGCCGCCGATGTCGGCAAAGCTGTCGCGCCGGTGTTCCAACCGCTGGGCTTCGATTGGCGCACCGACGTTGCTCTGGTTGGCTCGCTTTCGGCGCGAGAAGTGTTCGTCTCCACCCTCGGCCAGGTCTCGGCGGCAACCAACCCCGCCAACCCGCGTAATGCGTTGGCCGCCATGACCGACGATCACGGCAATCGGGTGTTCACAGCGCCGACCGTCATCGCGCTGTTGACCTACTTCATGTACGCGTTGCAGTGCATGTCGACGGTCGCGGTGATGCGCCGCGAGACCAACTCGTGGCGATGGCCGGCGTTTGCATTTTCCTACATGTTTGGGCTGGCGTGGGTGATGGCGTTTGTTGCCCGGTCGATTGCGATAGGGCTGGGCGCATGATTCCGATCCACGCCACCGCGACCGCGGACCCGCAACAGCTGCGCTGGGTGATCGCCGCCGACCGGCTGCCGGCCCCAGGCACCGTTCGCGAAGTCCCTGGCCGTCTCGGCGCCTTGCTGGATGGCGGGGTAATCGACGAGATCGTCGTCGGCACAGGCGAAGTGCTGATCACGCTGCACGCCGGAAAGAGCTGGCGAGCGGTTGGCGATGACGTCCGCGAAGCGCTTACCGACGCACTGACCGATCCGACGGGCTGGCGAATCGACGTCGCAGACCGCACCGGCCAGCTGGCGGCGATCGCCGCGGAACTGATTGCCGGTCCGATCGGCGCGCTCGCGGAATCACACGGGGGGTCAATCGAGTTGGTCACGGTGGTCGGTCAGACCGTGACCGTTCGGATGTCGGGTGCATGTCACGGTTGCTCGGCGGCCAGCTCTACCCTGCACGATAACCTGCAGCGAGAGCTGCGCCGCCGCGCCGGCCAACACGTTACGGTTTGCACCGAAGACACCTCGCCTGCAACGTCATTGGGCAAGAAGCTGCTGTCATTGTGGGTGCGTTGAGTGACCTCGCACGCCACTAGGAAATGTGCTGACGCGCTGCGCGGGCTGGCCGCTGCAGTCGTTACGACGGCACGCCAGGTGTCGACGCTACGGATGGTGGTCACGGGTTTGGCGGTGGCCGCCTTGGTCGCGGTGGCGTTGCTGGTCCCGCTGCCCACCGCGGTGCAGATGAGGGACTGGGCCACCTCGGTCGGCCCGTGGTTCCCGCTGGCCTTTCTGGGAGCCCACATCGTCGTGACGGTGTTGCCTTTTCCGCGTACTGCGTTCACGTTGGCTGCGGGTCTGCTGTTTGGGCCGGTGCTCGGGATAACGCTGGCGGTGGCGGCCAGTACGGCCAGCGCGGTGATCGCGCTGGTGTTGGTCCGCGCGGCCGGCTGGCAACTCAGCCGCTTGGTCCGCCACCAGGCGGTGGAGACGGTCGACGCGCGTCTGCGCGACCGCGGCTGGATTGCGGTGATGTCACTGCGATTGATCCCGGCGGTGCCGTTTTCGGTGCTGAACTATGCCGCCGGCGCCTCGGCGATTCGGGTGCTGCCCTATACATTTTCGACGCTGGCCGGTGTGCTGCCCGGCACGGCGGCCGTGGTAATCCTGGGCGACGCGCTCACCGGTCACGTCAGCCCGCTGCTGGTTCTGGTGTCGCTGTGCACGGGCATCGTCGGGATCGCGCTGCTGGCCTACGAAATCCGACACCACCGGCGGCATAAAAGCGCAGCCGCAGCCGAAACCGATGCGGCCGTCGAGCCGGCGCTTCGCCGGTGAAAGTCTGGGAAGCTAAAGGGATGTACGTACGACGCCTGACCGCCGCGGCCGCCATCGCCATTTCGGCGCTCATCCCCGCGGCGGCACCCGTCGTCGCCGCCCCCTTGGACCCGCCCCCGCCGTGCGTGGACTGCCAACCGGATCCGGGCGCTCCCGCTCCGGCGCCCTCGCCAGCGCACCGGCCATGCTGGCCGTACGGTCGCGTCGGGCCCGGCGGCCCACGAGGCGGCGGCGGACAGCCGGCATACCCGCCGCCGTGCCACCCCATAACTCCGCAGCCCTAACACGGCTACTGATCAGCGACCAATTCCCGGGCCTCCTGCTCTGTTTCGACCGCGGGGGCTGATCCAGGAAGGCGTCTACCGGCCACCTCCGGTGTGAACGGAAGCGTTATAGCGCCTACCAACCCCGCGAAAATCAGCATGTATGCCGGCATCAATTCGTTGCCGGTGCCGGACACCAACGCCTGAGCGATCACCGGGGTAGAGCCGCCGACCGCCGACAACGAGATGTTGTATGCGATGGCCAGTGCTCCATAGCGCACGTTAGTGGGGAACAGCGCCGGCAGGGTCGCCGGGGACGTGCTGTCAAAGCACAGCTCCATCAACCCGATCAGCAATACGCCGATGAAGATCACGAGATAGCCGGCGCCCGAGCGGATGAGCAGAAATGCCGGGATCGACGCAGCAATCAGCAGGCCGCAGCCGGTCCACATGATCGGTTTGACACCGATATGGTCGGAGAGCCAAGCGACGAGCACCAGCACGACCATCAAGATCGCCAATGTGGCGGTGATCATCACAAGCGCTGCGGCATGCCCTACCCGCACAACCACTTTGAGGTAGGTCGGCAAGTATCCGGTGAGCATGAAATCCGCGGCGGTGGAAGCGAGCACCAGCGCCGCGCAAATCAGCATGGGCCTCCATTGCTGGACAAGCAGGTGCCAAAACTGTTGTGAGCCATGCGTATTCGGCGCATCGGTAGTGGTACTGGCTTTCTCGTAGGCCGTTGATTCCTCCAGTCGCAGCCGCATATAAAACGCCTCCACGCCGAACGGGGCGCTGAGCAAAAGGGGAATCCGCCAGCCCCACGTCAACATGTCGTGGCTCGGCAGCCAGGTTTGCAGCCCAGTCACCAGCAGCCCGGCGAGCACGAATCCCGTCAAGTTGCCCATCGGCAAGAGCCCGACCATCATGCCTCGCTTGCGGTCCGGGACCTGCTCACCCAGGTACGTCATCGCCCCGACATACTCGCCGCCGGTAGACAGGCCTTGGAAGACCCGCGCGACGACCAACAAAATCGGCGCCCAGATGCCGATAACGCTGTAGCCGGGTAGCAAGCCGCTAGTCGTGGTCCCCACCGTCATCAGCAAGATCGTGGTCATCAGCACCCGTTTGCGCCCGATGCGGTCACCCAGCGGGCCGAAAATGAACCCGCCGAGCGGACGCACGACGAATGCCGCCGCCAGTGTCCCAAAAGTGGCGATCAGGTGGACCGCGCTGATGCTGTTGCCGGGATAGAACACCTGCGCGATGGTGGTGGCGATATAGCCGTAGACCCCGAAGTCGTACCACTCCATGAAGTTGCCGAT
>DAIODV010000252.1:671-5915 GCA_036746615.1 Mycobacterium sp. | reverse complement strand
GCGCCACTGGCCTGCACAGCCTTCCGCTGCCGGCGCCGGAAGCCGGCGGCCAAAATTACGCGCTCACAGCTGTTTTCACCAACGCGCTGAATCTGCCGGCCAAGGCCAAGGTGAAGTTGTTCGGCGCCGACATCGGCGAAGTCGATTCGATCGACGCGCACAATTTCACCGCACAGGTGAAGATGCGGATCAGGGCCGATGTCCCGCTGCGCGCCGGCAGCACCGCCGAGCTGCGGTCGGCTACACCACTTGGCGACGTTTTCGTTCAGATCAAACCAGATCCGCACCAGTCGCCGGACGCACCTTTGCTGCGCAACGGCGACACCATCCCGCTGAACTCCACTGCGGCGGCCCCGACCGTGGAAGAACTGCTCAGCTCGCTGGCCATGCTGGTCAACGGGGGTGCGGTGCGCTATCTGGTTTCGATCCTCAACGGAGCCGGCCAGGCAGTCGGCGGTCGCGGCGAGTCGGTCGGCGTGCTGCTGAGGCAGACCAGGACCTTGCTGTCGCGGATGACCGCCCGCTCACACCAGCTGGATGCCGCGCTGCGGCGCACCTCCGAGCTGGCGGCAACAATGTCGGAACGGCAAGGCACGCTGGACGCGGCTCTGGACGCCGGCGCGCCGGCGATGGCGGTGATCGCCGACAACACGACCCGGGTGGCCGACCTGGCCGACAGCGTCGCCCGCATCACCCGGCAGCTCTCGCGGTTCCCCTCCCTGCAAGGCACTGCCACCCGCAGTGCCATAGCCGACATCAACCGTCTGGCAGCGGTATTCAACGACATCTCGATCGACCCCGATCTTTCGCTGACACCATTCAACCGCCTCATCGGACTGTTGATGAACGCCACTAACGGGACATCTGCGCACGCCGACCTCACCGTTGCCAAACTCGCGCTGGTCCCGTGGCCGGACAAGAACTATCCGGGCGATCCCGAATTCCACTGGCCGGACGGCACCGACTGGCATTTGATGGTCGGCAGCCTGCGCTACGAGTGGAACCTGTTGGTGGACAGGATCTACGGGGCCGACCACGGGACCTTCTGGACCCAGCTCGGGTGCGGCTGGCTGCCATCGGGGGAGCCGGGCGTGAACAAATGGGTAGATTGCGGGCAGCGATGACGGCTTCACCCAATCCCGTGGAATGGTGCGCGCGCCTGATCGTCGATCTGGTCAGAGCGGTGGCCAAACGCCGAATTCTAGTGTCCTGCATCGGTTTGGCGATCACCCTGGTTGTGGCGTTCGGCTACGTGACGATCGGTGGCTTGCGGATCAATCCGGTGCACAAGATGATCTCGGTGCGGGTGCTGCTGCCCGAGTCGGGGGGGCTGTTGACCAACCAAGATGTCACGCTGCGTGGAATACCGATCGGCCGCGTCACATCGATCAACCTCACTGGCAAAGGGGTGGAGGCGGTCGCCGCCATCAACGCCAGCGTGCGGATCCCGCGGGACAGCCCGGTCAGGGTCTCGGGTCTATCGGCAGCCGGTGAGCAATACCTCGATTTCCGGCCGCAGCACAGCGGCGGACCCTATCTTGCCGACGGCACCGTGATCAGTGAACACCAGGCCGCGGTCCCGGTGTCGCTGGCGCGCATCGTCGATGACAGCCGTGGTGCACTGGCTCAGCTAGACCCCAAGAAAGTGGCCCTGCTCTTCCGTGAGCTCCGTGTCAGCCCCGACGGCCCGACAAAGCTGGCGGCCATCCTCGACGGCTCGATCTTCTTGGCCTCCACCCTCGATGGCGTGCTGCCGCAAACCGTCAGTCTGCTGCGCAACAGCCGGGTGGTGTTCACCACTCTCGACGACGTCAACCCGGGGCTGCGCCGGACTTCGGTTGACCTGCAAGAGATCCTGGGCGGCGTGAACAAGATGGACCGCGGTTTCCGGACGCTGGTCGACCGGGGTAATGGTCAGCTGGACGACGTCGACAACCTCATCGCCGACAACCGGGAGAACATGGTGCAGCTACTGGGGAATCTGACGACGCTCTCGCAACTGATGTACCTGCGGGTACCGGCGTTGCAGAGTTTGTGGCGACCCGATCACGAGTCGCTCATCGACCACATTTCCAGTATTTTTCACGACGGCGGCCTGTGGGGAGTCGGCGAGTTCTATCCGAAGTACCGCTGCGATTACAACGTTCCGCGCCGGCCACCCTCGCAGGCAGATTTGCCCGAGCCTTACCGCTACACCTATTGCCACAACCCCGACCCCTCGGTGTTGGTACGCGGCGCCCGTAACGCGCCCCGACCGCCAGGTGACGACACTGCCGGCCCGCCACCCGGATACGACCCGAAGGCGCAGACCGACCCCACACCGAACTATCCGCCCTACACCCTGCCCACCACATACGCGGGACCCCCGCTGCCGACGTGGCTACCCAACTAGATCAATCACCGAGGAGCTGCAATGGCCAAGCCGATGCAAACCAAAGACGTCTTCGACAGGCTCGTCGAGCAACGTGATGCGGCCGAGCCGGATACGGCAGAACCTGATGCCGCCGAAGACGAATCCGCTGTGAACAACGGCGAACCGGACAACGAAGCCGCCGAGGATACATCCGAGTCGGAGGACGCCGCGGGTGATGCGGCGCCCCGCCAGCTGCGTCGGCGCGTCGCGATCATACTGGTCGCGGTCGTCGTCCTCGTAGCCCTGGGAATGTCGG
This sequence comes from Mycobacterium sp., assembly GCA_036746615.1. GTDB lineage: Bacteria > Actinomycetota > Actinomycetes > Mycobacteriales > Mycobacteriaceae > Mycobacterium. Next base: position 3,246 of record DAIODV010000252.1, on the reverse strand, counting down.
CGTTTCTGGGCTGGCGGGTCAAACAGCTCGAGGACACCGCCGCGGCCGGCCAAGCCGCGCTGGAGGCCGCGCGGAACTACGCCGTTGTGTTGACCACCCTTGATGCCAAAGACATCGACAAGAACTACCGACAGGCACTCGACGGTGCCACCGGAGAATTCAAAGATCAATACAGCCAGGGTTCCACGCAGTTGCGCCAAGTCCTGATCGACAATAAAGCGGCGGGCAAGGGCATCGTCATCGATTCTGCAGTCAAGTCGGCGACCAAGACCAAAGTTGAAGTGCTGCTGTTCGTTGACCAATCAGTCACCAACGCGGTCAACCCCAGCCCCCGGATCGACCGCAACCGGGTGCAGATGACCATGGAGCTCGTCGAGGGCCGTTGGCTGGCAAGCAAAGTCGAAATTATCTAGGGACGGTTGCCACACTATGAGATCCCAGGGAGATAGCGCAGTGGCTGACATTGGTGAATCAGCCGACGAGGCTGAATCAGCGGCCGAGCCATCAGAGCTCGACGCGGCCGGTGACGAGGCCGCCGAGTCCACCGAGGATCGCGACGAAAAGCCTAGTAAGACCAGCAGATTGAAGCGTGTCGCGAAAGCAACTCTTCGCTGGGTCGCTACTGGTGTGGTCGTCGTTGTGCTGGCCGGCGCCGGTTACGAGGGGTGGCTGCTGTATCAGCAACACGAGAAAAACGTTGCCGCCGCGCAAGCACTCGATGCGGCACGGAAATACGCCGTCACACTCACCACCACAGATCCCAATGCAATCGACCAGAACTTCACTGACATCTTGGGCGGCGCCACCGGCGACTTCAAAGACACCTACACCAAAGCCAGTTCACGGCTTCGCAAGATGCTGATCGACAACAAGGTGGCAACGCAAGGAACCGTGCTCGACTCGGCCGTCAAATCCGCCACCGCGAATCAGGTCGTGGTTCTGCTGTTCGTCAAACAGATGGTGACCAATTCGGCCAGTCCTGATCCACGAATCGACCTCACCGACATCACGATAACGATGGAGAAAGTCAATGGCCGGTGGCTCGCCAGCAAGGTCGTCTTACCTGCGGAGCAAGGGTAGCGCTCGTGAAGTCGTGGGCAGGCGTGGTAGCGGCGGCGACGCTGACGACAGCGGTGGGGACCGTGCCCGCCGCGAGGGCGTCTGCCGAGCAGTTCTGCGCCGAGCTCAACGCGACGTGGGACGGGACACGCTGCACGACCCTGGTCACTTCGCAACGCAAGGCGGAGATGTTCATCTCGCTCGACCTGCCCACGGCATTTCTCGATAACCCCACATCGGGGCCGCCTGTGCGTACCTACGATCACCGGCTGATCGACGGCTGGCGTAAAACCGGCTCCGATACGCCGCGGGACAGCAGCGCATCTGCCGACTGCCAGCTCTACTCCGGACCGGGTGCGGTCCAATCGCTGATCGTGCGCGAAAACTTCGAGCCGTTCGGAATTCAGGCCAATAACGCCTACCGGTCGTTTGTCTTCGACATGGCCCAAGGCCGCAGACTCACCCTGGCCGACGTGTTCAAGCCCGGTGTCGACCCGATGAAGGTGATACCCCCTGCCGCAGAACCGGTCTTGCCGCCAGTGCTGGACGCCGCTCCGCCCCGGCACGACCCGAACACCTACCCCTTCACGGTCGCGGAGTGGGAACCCGGCCCTAACGGCCCTGGCTACACCGGCGACTACCGGGCCTTTGCGTTGTCACCCGACAACCTGATCCTCTACATGCCCGATGCACCGATGGTGCGAGAAAACCCGAGTCCCCCAGGTCAATTCGTTTGGTCGATGGACGGCGGGACCGTTTCGATTCAGGTGCCGCTCGCCGCCATGGCCGCCTCGCTGCGCCCGGAATATGGCGGCACGTGAACGGCTGGTCGCCCCTATTCTCGCTCGGACCTGATAACGCTGATCGCGCCGGACGGACACGCCTGACTCGCGTTGCGGGCCTTCTCCAGCATATCCACGGACGTCAACTCGACCGGTCCGGCCGGCGAATCGCCGCTGATCAATTCAGAGACGCCAAGTGCGCCCTCGCCGAACAGCTCTGGGTAAGACCCGTAGCAGTAGGCGGCGGCCATGCAGATATCTTGGTCGACAACAACCTTATCGCCCATGGCGCACACCTTCGTCCAGTGTGAAGGTCATCGTCTCGACCAAGATACCGAGATGACGTCCCGGCCGAAGCCATCGGGGCAATGCGCCATCCGAGCTGACGGCAGTGTGAACCAGCGCCGGGCGCAGACGTGCGCGCACATGCATTGCCGCGCTGATGACGGTGCCGTCGCCTCGCTGCTGCAAAACCGTCGCCCGCGCACGCGCCGGAAGCGCAGGGCCAAGCGCTCGGGGTGTTGCCCTGACAAACCAACGAGGATTTAACGCGGACTCCGCAGTCACCGTCGACTTTGAGTCGATCTCGCCGCCAAAGCTGGCAAGCGTCTTCGGCATCGCCCAATTGAGACGACCGCCGACAAGGCTGGTCTCCGAGTCGACGGCCATGAATGCGACGTGGCCGCGGATGGCGGCGCCGCGCCGAAAACCGATGCTGCCCAACACCTCGTTGT
>DAIODV010000252.1:0-661 GCA_036746615.1 Mycobacterium sp. | reverse complement strand
CACGGGCGTGTCGTCGTATCGGATGACCCCGCCGACGACGGAAAGGCTTGCCGCGCTTCGTCCAACCTCGTCGGGCAAGGCTGCGCTGGCCGCTGAATTACCGGTTGCCACCCACAGTACCGCCGAACCCGTACACGTCCAGGGCGCCCCGGCTCGGTTCGCCGGCAGTGTGGCGATCAGGTGGTCGGTGAGCGCGCATTCGGCCACACCCGCAACACCGGCGAGATCCTGCTGCAGAGACCGGCTCATACCGCCGCACCTGCCCGCGGGATCGCCAGGCACGACTTGCCATGCGCTGCAGCCGATTCCCGGTACTTGTGCAGCGCGGGTGAGTAGATGCAAGCCAGGACGATGGCGGCATTGAACACCGTGGAGAGGATCCCGGCCGTCCAACCCGCCACCGGGCCGGCGTGCGCCGCGATCGCAATGTAGGCCGGGAAGGTGCCCAGAAGCGCGAACGCCGGCAACGCCGCCGCGACCGCGAACGGCACCAACAGCCAACGCCAACCCCGGATATGGGGCATGAGCCAGCCCAGCACCCACGCGACGACGGCGAACATCCCACCATTTTGGACGATGCAGTAAATAGGCACGCCGCCGACGAGCGCGTGATTGCCGTAGTAGATCATCCAATTGAAGTGTGACGCGATCATCTCACCGG
>DAIODV010000251.1:0-5948 GCA_036746615.1 Mycobacterium sp. | reverse complement strand
GTGACGGCCCACGGCCGTGGCTGGTGTGGGTCCACGGCGCCGGCCAGGGCGGCACCGAAGACCTGTTGTTGACCCGAATCGGCAGAATTCATCACAAGTTAGGGTTCAACGTCGCGATGCCGGTACAGCCCGGCCACGGTTGCCGGCGCCGCGAATGGCCGGCCTACCCGGACGTGGATCCGCTTGGCAATGTGGCGGGGATGATGCGTGCGGTGTCCGAAGTGCGCGCGGTCGTGGCCTGGGCACAGGAGCAGCAGTCCACTGCCGTGGTGGTGGCCGGGATTTCGATGGGTAGCCCCGTGGCCGCGCTCGTTTCCCATCTCGAGAAGCAGGTCGACGGCGTCGCGCTGTACACCCCGATTCTGGGGCTCAACGCGATGATCGCACGGCACCTAGCGCGATTCGGACCATCCCGCAGTGACTTTCGTGAGCTGTTGGCATCCGCCGAGGTTTCGAAGCTGACGTCGGTGATCGACCCGTTGTCGGTCACCCCGGCCCCGCCACCGCAGCGGCGGCTGATCGTGGGGGCATGGCATGACCGGATGGCGATGCGCGAGCCGGCTCTCGCGTTGCAAGAGCGGTGGAATGGCCAGTTCTACTGGTATGACGGCGGCCACGTGGGCCACGTGTTCTCCCGGCGGGTGCAACAGGTCACCGAGCGCTTCCTGCGCGAGGTCGCCGGGTGATGGCCGCCACGCGCACGGCCCGTGAGGTGGTTGAGCTCTACAACCTCGTCGTCTGGAACGAGCACAACCTGGAGCTGGCCGAGGAATTGTTCGCCGACAACGTTATCCGGCACGAGGTGGGCGAGGCGCACATCCTGACCCGCGAGCAGGCGGTCAACCGGGTCAAGGATCTCTGGGAGATCTTCGACAAGTTGCACTTCGATTTGAACATCGTCGTCGCCGGCGACGACGGCGAACACGTCGCGATCGTCTACGACTCGTCGATGACCACCAAGGACGGTACTGAAACCAATATTGCCAGCATCGAGATATTCCACGTCGTCGACGGCAGGATCACCGAGGTGTGGAATTGTGGCTACAAGCAAGGAGTTTGGAGTTGAGTGCTCGTAGGCTTGACGAATTGGGTTACTACCTGCTCGCCGGGGCCGGCGGCGAGGGTCCGGCGACCTTGATGGACGAGGCTCGCCGCGGCGAGGAGTTGGGCTTCGGCACCGCGTTCATCTCCGAGCGCTGGAACGTCAAGGAGGCGTCGTCGCTGGTCGGCGCGGCGTGCGCGGTAACAAGCCAGATGCAGATCGCCACTGCGGCAACTAATCACAACACCCGCCATCCGCTGATCACCGGATCGTGGGCGACCACCATGCATCAGCTTTCCGGCGGTCGGTTCACTTTGGGTATCGGCCGCGGCATCGCTGCGATCTACGGGGCGTTCGGCATACCCGCGGTAACGACTGCGCAGATGGAGGATTGGGCCCAGGTGATGCGCCGGCTGTGGCATGGGGAGGTGATCTTCAACCATGACGGGCCGATGGGCAAGTACCCGATTCTGTTTCTCGACCCCGACTTCGACGAAGACATCCGACTGGCGCTGGTGGCTTTCGGGCCCCACACGCTCGCGCTCGGCGGCCGTGCTTTCGATGACGTCATCCTGCACACCTATTTCACTCCGGAGACGTTGCAGCGCTGCGTCAAAACCGTCAAATCGGCCGCGGAAAAAGCGGGCCGTGACCCGGACAGTGTGCGGGTGTGGTCGTGCTTTGCGACAGTCGGCGACCACCTCGGCGAACAATTGCGGCTGAAGAAGACCGTCGCGCGGCTAGCTACCTATCTGCAGGGCTACGGGGACTTGCTGGTCCAGACCAATGGCTGGGATCCTGCTGTGCTGCAACGCTTTCGGGAAGACACACTGGTGACGTCGATCGCCGGCGGGATCGATCACAAGGCCACCCCGGAGCAGATCGAACACATCGCGACGCTGATTCCCGACGAATGGCTGGAACCGTCGGCCACCGGCACCGCTGAGCAGTGTGTGGCTCGCATCCGCAAGGAATTCGACTACGGCGCCGACGCGGTGATCATGCACGGCGCCACACCCGTTGAGCTCGAGCCCGTCGTTGCGGCCTATCGGCACGGCAGTTAGGAAAGGATATGTCGCAGTACTTGAAAGACAAGGTCATCGTCGTGACCGGCGCCGCTAGCGGCTTCGGCAAGCTGATCTCGGAAAAGTGCGCCGCCGGCGGCGCCAAGGTCGTCGGCCTGGACGTCAATGTCGATGGCTTGAACGAGGTCTTCGACGGCATCCGAGCCGCCGGCTTCGAAGGCACAATCCACGTCGCAGACGTCACCGACATGGCCCAGGTCAAGGAGGCGGCCCAACACGCCGTGGACACCTATGGCCGCATCGACGTGATCGTGAACAACGCCGGCGTGATGCCACTGGCGTTTTTCGCCGACCACGAACGCGCGTGGGAGAAATGGCATAAGGCCATCGACATCAACATCAAAGGCGTCGTGAACGGCATCTCGGCCGTCTACGACACGATGATCGAGCAGGGCCGAGGCCACGTCGTCAACATTTCATCGATCTACGGCAACGCCGGAACCGAAGGCTCGGGCGTCTACAGCGCGACCAAGGCGGCAGTCGACGTGCTGTCGGACTCGTTGCGGATTGAGACCCAAGGCAAGATCAAGGTGACCACGGTCAAACCGACCGGCGTTCTCGGAACCAATCTCGCCAGTGGCGTCGTCAACGAGGCTGCGGCCATCGGAATCACCGGGCACAAGGCCGCCCAGTTCTTCGAGAATGCGGGCAATTTGATGAATGGAGCGCTTCGGCCGGAGCAGACGGACGTGGACTCAGTGCAGTATTGGCTGATCACTCCCGATGACCTGGCAAACGCGGTGGTGCACGTCATCGACCAACCATGGGGAATCACGATCAGCGACGTGACGGTCCGCGCCAGCGGCGAGAACTACGTCTGCTGAGCAGGGAGTGCAGCGGTGAACGGATACCAGATACTCGGGCACATCGGCGCCGTTGGCGCGATCGTTGGGGTGGCCTATGCGATGAACAGTCCAGCCGCGCACGCTGACGACCCGCTGGCGGGCAGCGACACGGCGATCATCCTTGGCGGAACCGGCGAGCCGATGCCATCGACCGAGTTCGCGCAGAGCGCCGAAGATCTGTATTTGCACCCGCTGGGTTTCGCTGGCGGCGCGATGGATTCGATGGTGTGCGACATGGTCGGGACCGACCCGTGCAGCGCGCCGTTGCAGGTCTTGACGACACCAGAGCTGTTCCAGCAGGGCCCGAGTAGTTTCACGGGCGCGGACGACGTCGTTCTCGCCGTGGAGAACGAATTCAACGCCGACCCTGGCGCTTTCAGCGCCGAGCACCCGCTGACGATCTTCGGATACTCGCAAAGCGCCACCGCAGAGTCGATCGCAATGAGCCGGCTCGAAGCAGCCGGCATCCCCAGCGACGATCTGCACTTCGTGTTCATCGGCGACCCCTCCACTCCGGTCACCGGCGCTTGGTCCAATTTGGAAGCGGACATGGACTCGACGCTCGGCGTGAGCACCACGAACTATCTGCTCAACCTTCTCGACATGAACAGCGTCCTGGGCAACGTGACGCCCGACGATCTATACCCGGCGACAATCTACAGTTTCGACCCCGATCCGGTTTCTAACTTCCAACAGGTCTTCGAGGCACAGGGTCTGGGCGGCGCCTTGCTGGACATACTCGGCCCGCACGTGGAATACCTGGGGTTGACGCCGACGCAGATCGCGGATGCGACCACGTCCACCGACGGGGACCTCACCTTCGTCAACATCTCCGACAGCGGCGTCAACAATCTCGACGCGTGGCTTAGTGCATTACTTGAGCACGGGGTTGCCGACAGCGGACCATTGCAGAGCGTATTCCAGTCCCTGGAACTCTTGTTCTTCAATACCTACTGACCCGAGTCATGGGCCGGTAATTGCACTTTCGCAACGAAACTCAGGGCATGATGACGGTCCGGCTCACCGGCTCGGCTGCGGCTTGCCGGCTGGACAGACCCCGAATCAGCGAGGCCAGCAACGCATCACGCGTTTCGCGGGGATCGATGAGCTCGTCGAAACCCATCCGCTCGGCCGAGAGGAAAGAAGCCTGTAGCTCCGCGTCGCGCAGCTTCGCCGTGAGGTCCTCGCCGGCGTGTGATGCCTTGCTCAGCGCCGCTGCGCTCATCGCGCCCATCGTCGCCCCGGGGTAAGCGAACGTAGCGACCTGGTCGTCAAAACTCAGCAGCGACATGACCATCGAGCCGAACCCATAGGCCTTCCGCAGCGTCACGTGCAGCTTCAACGTGGTCGCCGCGGTCTGCGCGGCGAACATGCGCCCGCCGGCGCGCAGAACGCCGCTGCGCTCAGACCGGCTGCCCGGCAGCATGCCCGGATTGTCGGCGAGAAAGACGATCGGCAGGTGGAACGAATCGGCCACCATGATGAAGTGCGCCGCCTTATCCGCGGCATCGGCATCGATGGAACCCGCCAGCACCTGCGGCTGGTTGGCCACCACGGCGACCGGATGGCCGCCCAGATGGGCCAGCGCGCAGATGATCGCCTTGCCGAATAGTGGCTGCACCTCGAACCAGTCCGGCCGGTCGAAGATAACGTCGAGCACGGCGCGCATGTCGTAGACGCGGCGGTTGTCACGGGACACGATGTCGAGCAGCTCCGGTGTCTGCCGCGGTTCGCTGGTTTCGTCGGCAGGCAGTGACCGGGGATATGACCACGCGCTGGCCGGGAAGTACGACAGGTAGCGGCGGATGTCATCGAGCACGGTTTCGTCGTCCTCGGCGACGTTGTGAATCACTCCGCTGGGCAACGCGACGTCTGGTCCGCCGAGGTCTTCTTTCGAAATGTCTTCTCCGGTGGACTCTTTGACGACGGGTGGCCCGGCGGTGAAGATGGCGCCTTGCCTGCTCATGATTCGGAAGTCGCAGACGGGGGCCACCAATGCGCCGTGTCCGGCCGACGGGCCGAGCACGCCGGCGACCGTCGGGACCCGTCCGGAGCACTGGGCTTGGGCGAGTAGGTCGGTCGGGCTGCGCCCATAGTGCCCGCCGGTGGGACGAAAGCCGGCTCCTTCAAGGAGCATGACCAGTGGAATCTTGTCGCGCAGCGCCAGTTCGGCGATCCGGTAGCGCTTGGAATTGCCGCCCGGTCCGATGCTGCCCGCCAGCGTGGTGAAGTCCTCGGCACCGAGCATCACGGGAGAGCCGTTGATCAACCCGGAGCCGATGACGATGCCGTCGGCGGCGATCTCGCCGCCGACCAGCGTGCCGATTTCACGAAATGTCCCCGGGTCGAGGAGATGGTCGATGCGTGCCCGAGCGTCCAGCTTGCCCTTGCCCCGGTGTTTGGCAACCCGCTCCGCGCCGCCCAGCGCCTGGGTGCGCTGCCGGCGACGCTCGAGGTCGTCAAGCGTTTCCTGCCAGTCGGCGGACTTCGTCATGGCAATGTCCTCACTGGTTGCCCGTCACGTACTGAAGTGCTTACTGTAGCGTCTGCGAGAGGCGGGCGGTCACCGGCCGCCTGACGAGAGGTAGTTGGAGTGACCCGATGACAATCCGGTTGACGGTGGACGAGGCGTGGGAAGCCGTCGAATCGGCGCATACCGGAATTCTGACAACTCTTCGCAGCGACGGTATGCCGATTGCGTTGCCGGTGTGGTTTGTGGTCGACGATCGCACCATCGCAGTGATGACCCCGGCCCGGACCAAGAAGCTCGCGCGCATCCGTCATGACCCACGCGCGTCGTTCCTTGTCGAATCGGGGGAGCGATACACCGAGCTGCGCGGCGTTCACCTCACCGGTCGCGTCGAGGTGGTCGAGGATCCGCATGCTGCCGTAGCCGCCGCGCAGGCACATTCCGGCCGCCACCAGCATGGCCTCGTGTCCCGCGCCCGAGATTTGGAAGAAGATTTTCTGCTGCCT
>DAIODV010000250.1:0-5954 GCA_036746615.1 Mycobacterium sp. | reverse complement strand
GTTCATCCGCGGCTGCGGCAAGAACGTGTCGCGCCCATTGCACCTGGTCGGAAGATGGCGCATAGCCCGCTCTTATCACTGGTAGCTGGCTGGGGTGGATAGCAACTTTGGCGTCGAAGCCCACCGCCACCGCGTCGTCGACTTCTGCGCGCAGCCCGTCGAGGTCTTTGATGTCGAGGTAGACCGAATCCAGGGCAAGCCGGCCGTGCGCCTTCGCAGCTAACAATGATTGCGAGCGGACGTGACGGGCCACCTCACGGTAGGACCCGTCCGGGTAGCGGTTCGCCGTACCGCCGAGCGCAGCGAAAAGATCCTCAGCACCCCACATCACTGCGACGGCGTTGTCCACCGATGCCGTCTCGGTGACGGCGAGAGCACCCATCGGCGATTCGACCAAAACAATGACGTGCAACGGTGCTAACGCTGTGACTTGTTCTGGCGCTTCGCATTTGGGCAGCATCACCGTGTCATAGCCGGTTCCCTTGAGGGCTTCCAGGTCGAGCTGCTGGTCGGCGGTGCCGAACTGGTTGACGCGCACCACGGTGCGGGCCGGGTCGAGTTGGACGTCGACGAGTGCTTTGCGGGCGGCAGGCCGGTCAGCGGCGGCGCATCCGTCCTCGAGGTCGAGAATCACGATATCTGCTGCCGCCGCGGCCTTTTCGTAACGCTCCGGCCGATCAGCCGGGCAGAATAGCCACGCCGGTCCGGGATTTTGCAGGCCCATCAGTTGTCAGCCTCGGTCGGGCGCATCCGCACCATGGTCTTGCGGCTCGCCGTGGCGACGACTTCGCCGTGCTGATTTCGACCGGTATGCGCAAACGTCACGATGCCCTCCCCCGGCCGGCTCTTCGATGCCCGCTTGTCGGTGATCACCGTCTCCGCATACAGGGTGTCGCCATGGAACAGCGGCTTGGGAAACGCGATCTCAGAAAATCCGAGATTGCCCACGATGGTGCCCTGAGTCAGCTGGGCAACCGACAATCCGACCAAGGTCGACAGGGTGAACATCGAGTTCACCAGTCGTTGATTGAAGGGCGGCAGCGCGTCGGAGAACGCGGCATCCAGATGCAGCGCTTGGGTATTCATGGTCAACGTCGTGAACAACACATTGTCGGCTTCGGTGATCGTCCGCCCTGGGCGATGCAGGTACCGCACGCCGGTCTCGAATTCTTCGAACCACAGCCCGCGCTGGATTACCTCGCGCACCTCGTCAGTCACAAGCCTGCCTCCCGCGCGATCAGCATCAACTGCACTTCGGTGGTGCCCTCACCGATCTCCAAGATTTTGCTGTCGCGATAGTGGCGCGCGACCGTGAACTCGTTCATAAATCCGTAGCCGCCGTGGATTTGGGTGGCGTCGCGCGCGTTGTCCATCGCGGCCTCGCTGGCCACCAACTTCGCGATCGCCGCCTGCTTCTTGAACGGCTTACCGGCCAGCATCAGCGCCGCTGCATCGTAATAGGCGGTGCGTGCTGTGTGTGCGCGTGCCTCCATCCGCGCAATGGTGAACGCGATGGACTGGTATTGGCCGATCTTTTGACCGAAGGCTTCGCGTTCCTTTGCGTACTTGACACTTTCGTCGACGCAACCCTGTGCGGCCCCGGTGGACAATGCGGCGATCGCGATGCGGCCCTCATCGAGGATGCGCAGGAAATTGGCATACCCTCGGCCACGTTCACCGAGCAGGTTCTCTTGGGGCACACGGACGTCGTCGAAGCTCAGCGGATGGGTGTCAGAGGCGTTCCAGCCGACCTTGTTGTAGGCCGGCTCCACGGTGAACCCGGGCGTGGGTACGGGCACCATGATCGTTGAGATCTCCTTTTTGCCGTCCTGCTCACCGGTCGCCGCGGTGACCGGGACCAGCTTGGTGATGTCGGTGCCGGAGTTGGTGATGAATTGCTTGGAACCGTTGATCACCCAGTGGCCGTCGTCGAGATGCGCGGTGGTCTTGGTTGCGCCGGCGTCGGTGCCGCCGCCAGGCTCGGTCAGGCCGAACGCACCCAAGGCGCGACCACTTGCCAACTGCGGCAGCCATTCCCGCTTCTGCGCGTCGCTGCCGAACCGGTATACCGGCATGGCGCCCAGCGACACACCGGCTTCCAAAGTGATGGCGACACTTTGATCGACCTTGCCAAGTTCCTCCAGTGCCAGGCACAGGGCAAAGTAGTCGCCGCCCATTCCGCCGAACGCTTCGGGGAACGGAAGGCCGAACAGGCCCATTTCGGCCATCCCAGCGACCACTTCGTAGGGAAACGAATGCTCGGCGTCGTGCTGCGCGGCAACGGGTGCGACGACGCTCTGGGCGAAGGCGCGGACCGTCTTGGCCAATTGCTGATACTCATCCGGCAGCGTCGCAGTGGATAAAAATTCGGTCATTTGTCCTCTACCTCTGGTATTGCGTTGGTTTGCACGGTAATCCGAGCCAGCGGCTGGCCAACCTTGACCTGATCGCCGACGGCGACGAGAAGTTCAACTACGCCGTCGACGGGCGCCGCCAGCGCGTGTTCCATCTTCATCGCCTCGACGGTGACCACAACAGCGCCCGCCGCCACGTCGGCCCCGTCCTCTATGCCCACCGCGACGACCGTGCCTGGCATCGGGCTGGTCAGTTCGGCGTCGCCGCTGTGCTCGTCGTCCGGGCGCACCGGCGCCTCCCGAACCTCCTCGAGTACTGCAGTGGCGCCGCCGCCGGCCAACCAGACCTTGCTCGCAGCCGTGGCGACGGTGTAGTCGCTGCGCAGCCCATCCAAAGTCACCGTCAGCCGGTCGCCTCTCAGATCGGCCTGCAGCGAACGAGATTCGCCGTCCTCGATGCGGACTTCGGCAGATGCCGGGGTACCGGTGATATGCACGTGGTCGGTGCGTTCGCCGGCCCGCAACCGGACAGTTACCGGCGCGTGGGCGCCAATGCGCCATCCGGATGGCGCCTCCCACAGGTCGGCACCGCGCGCCGGGAAGAGCCGCAACCAATGAAATGCCGCCGCGGCGATGAACTGTTCGTCGGTCGGCGCCGCCGCGACGAAATCGCCGGCCCGTCGGTCCAACAGCCCGGTGTCGAGGCGCCCGGCGATGACGTCGGGATCGGCAAGCAGGAACTGGGCGAACTCGACATTGGTGACCACACCGAGCACCGCGGTGTCCGCGAGGGCCCGATCGAGAGTACGCAGCGCCGCCGACCGATCCGCGCCGTGCGCGACGACCTTCGCCAGCATCGGGTCGTAGTCACTGCCGACGACCATTCCCGCGGACAGGCCCGAATCGACCCGCACCCCCGATCCGCCCGGTTCCGCCAACGCCAGCACATCACCGCCGGTGGGCAGGAAGCCGTGCGCAGGGTCCTCGGCATAGATCCGCGCTTCAATCGCGTGTCCCTGCAACGCAATATCGGCCTGACCGATGACCAGCTTTTCGCCTGCCGCAATCCGGACTTGCCATTCGACCAGATCCCAGCCGGTCACCATCTCGGTGACCGGATGCTCGACCTGTAGCCGGGTGTTCATTTCCATGAAGAAGAACTCGTCGGGCCGGTCGGCCGAGACGATGAACTCCACCGTGCCCGCTCCGGTGTAGTCCACACTGCGGGCGGTGTCGCACGCAGCCGCCCCGATTCGGGCTCGCGTCGCGGCGTCCAGCAGTGGCGATGGCGCCTCTTCGATGACCTTTTGGTGGCGCCGCTGCAGGCTGCATTCGCGCTCGCCCAGATGCACCACATTGCCGTACGCGTCGGCTAACACCTGAACTTCGATATGCCTGGGCTGCAACACGAATCGCTCGAGGAACAGCGTGTCGTCGCCGAACGCCGCCGCCGATTCCCTGCGGGCACTGACCAGCGCGGCGGGCAGGTCAGCGGGCTGCTCGACCATCCGCATGCCTTTGCCGCCGCCACCGGCGGACGGTTTGACCAGAACCGGGTAGCCGATCTCCTCGGCCGCCGCGATCAGTTCGTCGTCGGTGAGTCCGGGCCGCGCGATCCCGGGAACGACCGGTACGCCGAACGCCGATACGGTGCCCTTGGCGGCGATCTTGTCGCCCATCGTTTGGATTGCGCCTACCGGTGGGCCGATGAACGTCAGTCCCGCCGATGCCAGCGCAGCTGCGAAATCGGCGTTCTCCGAGAGGAATCCGTATCCCGGGTGTACAGCCTGAGCTCCGGTACGTAGCGCCGCGTCGACAACTGCGGGGATGTTGAGGTAGCTCTGACGCGCGGGGGGCGGCCCGATTGCAACGGCCACATCGGCCGCTGCGACGTGGCGTGCGTTGGCGTCGGCGTCGCTGTAGACGGCTACCGAACGGATGCCCATCGCCTTGAGCGTCCGGATCACCCGGACGGCGATCTCACCGCGGTTGGCGACCAAAACAGTATCGAAACCCATTGCATTCACATCCGGAAGACGCCGTAGGAGACCGGCTCGACCGGCGCGTTCGCGACAACCGAAAGCGCGAGGCCTACAACGGTTCTAGTGTCAGCGGGATCGATCACGCCGTCGTCCCAGAGCCGCGCGGTCGAATAATACGGATTGCCTTGGTATTCGTACTGAGCGCGGATCGGCGCCTTGAACGCCTCTTCCTCCTCGGCGCTCATCTCCCCCCGCACGGTCGCCAGCACCGACGCCGCTTGCTCGCCGCCCATCACCGAGATCCGCGCGTTGGGCCACATCCACAAGAACCGTGGCGAATACGCCCGTCCGCACATCGAGTAGTTCCCCGCGCCGTAGGACCCGCCAATGACGACGGTCAGCTTGGGTACCCGCGCGCAGGCGACGGCGGTCACCATCTTCGCGCCATGTTTGGCGATACCACCCGCTTCGTAGTCGCGGCCCACCATGAACCCCGAGATGTTCTGCAGGAAGAGCAGCGGCACCATCCGCTTGTCGCACAACTCGATGAAATGCGCTCCCTTAAGCGCGGATTCGCTGAACAGCACCCCGTTGTTGGCCACGATTCCGACCGGGTGGCCGTGAATTCGCGCAAAGCCGGTGACCAGCGTGCTGCCGTATTCTGCCTTGAACTCGCCGAATTCGCCTCCGTCGACGAGCCGGGTGATGACGTCGTGCACGTCGTAGGGAATTCGCGCATCCACGGGGACGACGTCGTACAGCTCGCTTTGGTCGGCGATCGGATCCACGCTCGGCAGCACGTCCCAGATCGGCGATTGGCGTGGGCCAAGCGTGGCGACGATGCGCCGGATGATGCGCAGCGCGTCGCGGTCGTCATGAGCGAGGTGATCGGTGACGCCCGATGTCTTGGAGTGCAGATCACCACCGCCGAGTTCTTCGGCGGTGACCACTTCCCCGGTGGCGGCTTTCACCAGCGGCGGCCCGCCAAGGAAGATGGTGCCCTGATTGCGGACAATCACCGCCTCGTCACTCATGGCGGGCACGTAAGCGCCACCGGCGGTGCAGGATCCGAGCACGGCGGCGATCTGCGGGATGCCTTCGGAGCTGAGTTTGGCCTGGTTGTAGAAGATCCGGCCGAAGTGCTCACGGTCGGGAAACACCTCGTCTTGGCGCGGCAGGAAGGCGCCGCCGGAGTCGACGAGGTAGATGCAAGGCAGCCGGTTCTGCCCGGCGATCTCTTGGGCCCGCAGGTGCTTCTTGACCGTAATCGGGTAGTAGGTACCGCCTTTGACCGTCGCGTCGTTGGCCACGATCATGCATTCGCGGCCGGAAATCCGGCCGATGCCGGTGATGATGCTTGCGCCGGGGCACTCGTCGTCGTACATGCCGTCGGCGGCCAGAGGCGCAATTTCGAGCAGCGGACTGCCGGGATCCAGCAGGCCGTCGACTCGGTCACGGGGCAGCAGTTTGCCCCGGTCGACGTGGCGGGTGCGAGCACGTTCTGGGCCGCCCAGGGCAGCCGCAGCCAGCTTGTCGCGCAGCTGGGCGACAAGTGCGCGGTGCGCTTCGCGGTTTTCCGCCGGAGAGGTCATGTGCTCAATTTCGGTTAATGATCACT
>DAIODV010000249.1:2447-5966 GCA_036746615.1 Mycobacterium sp. | reverse complement strand
GGCCAGCGCGATCGCCAGATAGCGGGTGTACTGCGTCATCTTGACCTGGCCGGACTGGCCTTCTTTGCGCAGTTCCTCGAACCTCGGGATGACCACGGTGAGCAGCTGCACGATGATGCTCGCGGTGATGTAGGGCATGACCCCGACCGCGAACACCGTCAGCTGTAGCAGCGCCCCGCCGGAAAACAGGTTGATCAGCGAGTAAATCTGGGCAGCTTCGCCACCGCTGACTTGCTGAATGCATTTCTGCACATTCGGGTAATTGACCCCGGGCGAGGGCACTGAGGCACCGACCCGGTAAAGGATCACGATGCCCAGAGTGAACAGGATCTTCCGTCTCAGGTCGACTGTTCGCAGCGATGAGATGAAAGCCGAAAGCACTATTCCTCCTGTGCAGCCGGTCTCGTGTCGCGGCGTGCCTACACAGCTGGTGAAACCAGCCTTGAATTCCCGGATGGTCCTGTGGTCCTGCGTCACGCGCCAAGCACTCGCAGGCCAGGAGGTGTCCAGCGCGCGTCAGACAGTCTACGAGACTAACAGCGGTGGTCGCGCTCCCCCGCAAAGGCGTACAGTTTCGACTGTCTCTTTACCTTGGCTAAGTATCTACTGAAGGGCGGGTGACGATGACACGCAGCGACAGCGACACCTGGGACTTGGCAACCAGCGTCGGCGCCACCGCGACGATGGTGGCCGCCGCACGCGCGCTGGCCACCAAGGATGCCGACCCGATCATCAACGACCCGTTCGCCGCCGCGCTGGTGCGTGCGGTCGGAATCGATTTCTTCACCCAGGTGGTCGACGGGAAGATCAGCCCGACCGACACCGGCGAGAACGGCGAGGTCGAATTGCAGACGGAGACCGACTCGCTGGCAGTGCGGACTCGGTTTTTCGATGACTTCTTCTTACAAGCGACCGCGGCGGGAATCGGGCAGGCGGTGATTCTGGCCGCCGGCCTGGACGCCAGGGCTTACCGGCTGGCGTGGCCGGTCGGCACCGTCGTTTACGAAGTCGATCAGCCCAAGGTCATCGGATTCAAAACCGACGAAATGGCCCGGCTGGGCGCCGAACCGACCACCGAGCGCCGCACGGTCAGCATCGACTTGCGTGATGACTGGCCGAATGCCCTGCGGGACAGCGGTTTTGACGAGACCAAACCGACAGCCTGGAGCGCTGAAGGGCTGTTGATGTATCTGCCGCCGGAAGCTCAAGACCGGCTGTTCGACCACATCACCGCGCTCAGCGCCCCCGGAAGTCAACTGGCCACCGAATATCACCCGGATAGCGGTCCGACGATGGCCGAACGCGGCAAGGCAATGAACGCTCGGTGGGCCAACCTCGGCTGCGACCTCGATTTGTCGGGCCTGTTCTATGACGGCGAGCGCAACAACGTCGCCGAGTATCTCAGCGGCCGGGGCTGGCAGGTGGCCAGCCGCGCTCGACGAGAGCTGTTCGCCGACTACGGTCGCCCTTTCCCCACCGACGAAGCGCTGGCCGCTTTCCGCAACATCATCGCGGTCATCGCAACTCGCAGCTAGGCCCGCGAGGGCCGCGACGCCAACTCCAGAAAGCGGCCGTAACGCTCCTCCATGGGGTCCGCCCAGCCGGCCTGGGGTTGCACAACGCGCTCGATGGCGGCCCACCGCGCGGCGTCGGACATCGACGATTCTCGGCCGACCGCCATCCGGCCTAGAAACGCCGCGCCCAGCGCTGCGCCCTCGGCCACGCCCGACACCTCCACCGGCCGGCCGGTGGCGTCGGCGATCGCCTGCAGCCACGGCTCGACTCGGGTACCGCCGCCCGCGGCCACGATCCGCGATGCGTTCACCCCGCTCAGTTCGATGAGATGGCGAACGACGAAGCCGGACGCCTCGTAAGCGGCGCGGCGCAGCGTCGCCGCGTCGTGGGTGAGGTCCAGGCCGTCGAGCACTCCACGACGGTCGGGGTCGTGGAAGGGAGTGCGCTCGCCACGCAGGTACGGCGACCACACCGGCACCCGCTGCGGATCCGCCGCCGCCGGGTCGCCCGGGCCCAGAACCCGATCGACCCAGCCGAGAAACAACCCGCCCGCATTGCTCGCGCCCCCGATCTGACTCTTGCCGGTCATGGTCGGCAGCGTCCACAGCCCCGCCACTTGTCGCGCATCGGGAATGGTCACCCAGACAATCAACGTGGTGCCGCACAGCACCAGGACGTCGCCGTCGTCGTCGGCGCCGGCCACCATCTGCTCACACAGCGCATCGATGGCGCCGACGGCCAGCACGCCGCCGGTTTTGCGCAGCTGCCCGGCCGCGACACCGGGTGCTTCAACCCGCGGCATTTGGTCGACCGTGACACCGCGGTCCGCACAGGCTTCGGCGTTCCAGGTGCCGTCGAACAACGGCAGCGCGGTATACGCGGTAGGAAAGTCGACTACTGCCTCGCCCGCCAACGCGTAGTTGGCGACCGCGGGCGCCGGCCAATATCCCGCCGCATCAGGGGCTTTCGCGGCCGTCCATCGCAGGAACTCCGCGGCCTCGCCGACCGGGAACGGGGCGTCGGTCTCCGCGTTGACGACTCGCCCTCGGCTGTCGCCGTAGAGCAGCCCCGGCGTGACCGGATGCCCGCCGGAATCGACCGCGGTCAGCGATGGAACCATCGCGGAAACGGTTACCGCCGCCGCATCGGGACACGCCAGTTGCTCCAGCGCCGCCAGCGGGCCGAGCCGCCACGCCTCGTCGGCGTTGTGTTCCAGACGATCCGGCGCCGGCACCCGCAGCTCGTGCGGGATGCGTGCCCGCGCCACCACCCGGCCATCCTCATCGGCGGCCACCGCTTTGACGGCGGTGGTGCCGATGTCGATGCCGATTGTGACCTCTTTGCGTGACACGGGCGTCACCGTACGCCAGCATTGGCAGTCGTGATGCGTGCTTTGGTGACGGCCCCACTGCGCGGCGAGGGGTTCGAAAAGTTGCGGCAGCTGGCCGATGTGGTCTACGACCCGTGGATCGACGCGACCCCGCTTCGCATTTACACCCCCGAGCATCTGGCCGAACGGATATCCGCCGAATCCGCGGACGTCGTTGTGGTGGAAAGTGATTCGGTCAGCGGGCCGGTTTTCGACTTGGGGTTGCGGGCCATCGCCTCCACTCGCGGCGACCCCAACAACGTCGATATCGCCGGTGCGACCGCGGCCGGGATTCCGGTGCTGAATACCCCGGGCCGCAACGCCGATGCGGTCGCCGAGATGACGCTGGCGCTGCTGTTCGCCGCGACGCGTCACGTGCTGGGCGCCGACGCCGACGTTCGCGCCGGCGAGGTATTCCGCGACGGCAGCATCCCTTATCAGCGCTTCCGCGCCTGGGAAGTCGCCGACCAGACCGCCGGGCTGATCGGGCTGGGCGCCGTTGGGCAGGCGGTGAAGTGGCGGATGGCCGGGCTCGGGATGCGGGTCATCGCGTATGACCCGTACAACGACGAGGCCCGACACAGTCTCGACGACCTGCTGGCGGAGGCCGACGTCGTCTCCATGCACGCGCCGGT
>DAIODV010000249.1:0-2437 GCA_036746615.1 Mycobacterium sp. | reverse complement strand
GGCGATGCGCGACGGCGTGGTCTTCCTCAACACCGCCCGGGCTCAGCTGCACGACACCGACGCGCTGGTCGATGCGCTGCGCAGCGGCAAGGTGTCCGCCGCGGGTCTGGACCACTTCGTCGGGGAATGGCTGCCGACCGATCACCCGTTGGTCGCGATGCCCAATGTGGTGCTCACACCTCACATCGGCGGCGCTACGTGGAACACTGAGGCTCGGCAGGCGCAGATGGTGGCCGACGACCTGGAGGCGCTGCTGTCCGGCAAGACGCCCGCCTACATCCTCAACCCGGAGGTGCTGACCCGATGAATTTCGTAGCTAACGCCGAAACCGCGGTGCTGGCCGCGGCCAAGGACATGCTGCGCCGCGGGCTGGTCGAGGGCACCGCGGGCAACATCTCGGCGCGTCGCGAGGACGGCAACCTGGTCATCACCCCGTCGTCGGTGGACTACGCCGAAATGACGCTTGACGACCTGGTGCTGGTCGATCCCGATGGCGGGGTGCTGCACGCCGCCGAGGGCCGATCGCCATCGACGGAGATGAAGTTGCACCTGGCCTGTTTTCAGGCGTTCGACGACATCGGCAGCGTCATTCATAGTCACCCGGTGTGGGCCACCATGTTCGCGATCGCACACCAGCCGATTCCCGCGTGCATCGACGAGTTCGCCATCTACTGCGGCGGCGAAATCCGTTGCGCCGACTACGCCGCCTCGGGCACACCCGAAGTGGGTAGCAACGCGGTGAAGGCGTTGGAAGGGCGGGCCGCCGCGCTGATTGCCAACCATGGCCTGGTTGCGGTTGGGCCGAGGCCGGACAAGGTGCTGCATGTCACCGCACTGGTCGAGCGCACCGCCCAAATCGTCTGGGGCGCAAGGGCTTTAGGTGGACCGGTGCCGATTCCCGACGAAGTCAACGCTGGCTTCGCCGGGATCTACGGCTATCTGCGCGCCAACCCCATGTAGGTAGTCAGGCGACATCGAGCAACCGCAATCCCTCCACCCGATCGAAGTGCTTCCGGTTGCGCGTAGCGAATGTCACGTCAAAGTTCAAGCAGGTGCCCGCCTGCAAGCAATCCGCCATCCCGATGTCCTGGCCGGCTGCCCGCAGTGTCGCAGCCACCTCTCCGGCGCGTAGCGCACTGGCCGGATCCAGTGGAAAAGTCCGCGAACGCACAAGGCGGAGAATGTCGTCACGGCGTGCCAAGAAATCCGTGCCGACGCGCAATTCGAACGCGGTTATCGCGGTGACTCGAAGCCGGTGACTGGCAACTAATTCCCGCACCAACGACACTCCAGGCCCTTTACCGCGGAGAAAGTCGACGACAAGGTCGGTGTCGACGACTACGAGGCCCGCCATCTGGCCCTTGCGTCATTGATCCGCGATCGCACCTCTCCTGCCTCGGATTCGGTGAGCGTGCCTTCGAGCCCTAACAGGTGGTCCACTTCTTCGGTGTTCAGACTCGCCAGATACGCATCCAGTGCTTCCTGGACGAGCGCGGAGAAGCCGCGTACGCCGCGACGCTGAGCAATCGCGCTCAGCGCGCGATGCTGCTGATCGGTAATCTCCACCGTCGTACGCATGCATGCATGCTAACACATGCAGAGATCGCCTACGCGTGGTGGTAGGCCAAGTTGACGACCAAAGTCGCCACAGCCAGCGAGGCGTAGATCGCCCACGGGCCCAGTTGGTAGTTGCTTGCCCGCACGTGGGCGCCGAACGCGCAGATGAAATACAACACGAGACCAGCTGCCGCGAGGATGCCCAGTACCGGCACGACGAACCCCGCCAGCAGTCCCAGCGCGCCGACGGCCAGCACCGCACCTAGTGGCCGTATCCAGGAGTGTGGGACACGATTGAGGTCCGCTTGGTTCTTCGAATACTCGCGGCCGATCAAGTTTGCGATGCCTGCGCCGCCAACGAAGGTCGCGGCGAGCAGCGTTACCACGGCGTATGCGATGAACATGATTATCTCCGTATCGCGCGAACTGTCAGGCTTTCATCTCTATGACGCCCGGACAGTTCAAAAGGTGACTCGCTGAGCGCGCCAGCGGCGCGGCGATGTCTCGTGGGTGCGACGAAACAGCCGGCTGAAATAGCCCGGATCGGATATCCCGACCCGCCTGGCGACCTCTTGAACAGGAAGGTCACTGTCCTCCAGCAGTTTTCGGGCCTCGGCCATGCGGCGTTCGATGATCCAGTCCTGCACGGTGCGCCCGGTACGGCGGCGCACGACCGTCGTCAGATGTCCCGGGGTCATACCGAGGGCACGCGCCACATCACGCAATGAAAGCGGCCCGGCGTGACGCCGGTCGATCACCGCGAACACGTCGGCCAGCAGCGGTTCGCCGCTGCGCCGCAAGTCGCCCACCACATCGCCGGCCAGGCGAGCGAGATCAATCAGCAGCAGGGTTAGGTGAGCCAAGGCGGCCTGACGGTAAC
>DAIODV010000248.1:0-5973 GCA_036746615.1 Mycobacterium sp. | reverse complement strand
GTACGCCGAGATCGACGACAACCGGTTCTTGGAAGTCACGTACGCCAACGGTGACAAGGAAGTCATGTACTTCAAGGACTTCAACTCCGGCGCGATGATCCAGAACGTCGTCGACCGTGCGAAGAAGAACGCGATCAAGTCGGTGTTGGAGACCGGTCAGCCCGGTCTCCGCATCCAGCACCTGCTCGACTCGATCGTCGACGAGTTCGCCGAGAACGAGGATCTGCCCAACACCACGAATCCCGATGACTGGGCGCGGATCTCGGGCAAGAAGGGCGAGCGGATCGTCTACATCCGCACACTGGTCACCGGCAAGTCGTCGAGTGCCAGCCGGGCAATCGACACCGAGTCCAACCTCGGCCAGTACCTGTAGCTACCGCGTCAGTCGGTTATCAGCGAGTAGCTGTTCCGCAGATCGTCCTGCAAAACGAGCGCGGCGCGGTTGGTGGTGTCGATGCGCAACGGGCTTTCCAGAATTCGCGGTTGATAGGTCCATCCTTCTGGCAAGTTGAGCCGCTCGCCGAGTCCGCGTAGGTCGGCCCGCGACAGGTTGGGGTCGACGATCTGGCTCCAGGTTTGCATCACCCAGCGCCGAAACGCGGGATCTTGCAGTTCGTAGACCTCTTCCGCCGCGTCGAAAGTGAAGACGGTGTGGCGGTTGACCTGGTTTGCGGTGTAGGGCGCCGGGTTCATCGCGGTCAGCAAGACGGTTGCCTGCAGCATCATGTCGATGCCGCCGAAGTTCTTGACGATCTTCGGGCCTTGTTGCGCCTTCTCGATAGAGTTCATCAGCCAGTACCGCGGGCCATTGAGAAGTGCTGTGGCAGCACCGTTTTCGGTCGCGATCGCCTGCGCGTCGAGCTTCGACCACAGCTCGGCCGGACAATCGTTGAGCGGATAAGTGTTGTAGACGGCGGCTTGCGGCCCCGCCTCGCCCGGCGTCACGAGAAGGACTTCGCCGTAGCGTTTTCCGGACAAGCCGGTCGTAGGGTCGCGCAGCGCATCGGTGGACACCCCGGTGAAGTTAATCACTTCTTTTACCTGCGTCAATGACGTGTGCCCCGCAATGTATTCGGGTTAATACCGAATTCACCGACTCGCCTCCTCGGCCCGATGGCGTGGTCCCATCGTCGCGCGGCCTAGGCTTTAGGGATGCAACGGATTATCGGGACGGAGGTCGAGTACGGCATTTCGTCGCCGTCAGACCCGACAGCCAACCCGATTCTCACCTCGACACAGGCGGTTTTGGCCTACGCCGCCGCCGCCGGCATTCAGCGCGCCAAGCGCACCCGGTGGGACTACGAGGTGGAGTCGCCGCTGCGCGATGCCCGCGGATTCGACCT
This sequence comes from Mycobacterium sp., assembly GCA_036746615.1. GTDB lineage: Bacteria > Actinomycetota > Actinomycetes > Mycobacteriales > Mycobacteriaceae > Mycobacterium. Next base: position 4,630 of record DAIODV010000248.1, on the reverse strand, counting down.
GAGCCGCTCGGCCGGCCCGCCGCCGGTCGTCGACGCGGACGAGGTCGGTGCCGCCAACATGATCTTGACCAACGGAGCGCGGCTCTACGTCGACCATGCGCACCCTGAGTACTCCGCGCCGGAGTGCACCGACCCGCTGGACGCGGTCATCTGGGACAAGGCCGGCGAGCGGGTGATGGAGGCCGCCGCACGGCACGTGGCCAGCGTGCCCGGTGCCGCCAAGCTGCAGCTGTACAAGAACAACGTCGACGGCAAGGGCGCCTCCTACGGGTCGCACGAGAACTATCTGATGAGCCGGCAGACGCCGTTTTCGGCGGTCATCGCCGGGTTGACGCCGTTCTTGGTGTCGCGGCAGGTGATCACCGGCTCCGGGCGGGTCGGGATCGGGCCGGCCGGCGACGAGCCGGGCTTCCAGCTGTCCCAGCGTGCCGACTACATCGAGGTTGAGGTCGGGCTGGAGACCACGCTCAAGCGCGGCATCATCAACACCCGCGACGAGCCGCATGCCGACGCTGATCGGTATCGGCGGCTGCACGTCATCATCGGCGACGCCAATCTCGCCGAGACATCGACATATCTGAAGCTGGGCTCGACCGCCCTGGTGCTCGACCTCATCGAAGAGGGTCCGGCCCACGGCATCGACCTGACCGACTTGGCGTTGGCCCGGCCGGTGCATGCGGTGCACGCGATCAGCCGCGACCCGTCGCTGCGCGCCACCGTCGCGCTTGCCGACGGGCGCGAGTTGACGGGCCTTGCGCTGCAGCGGATTTATCTCGACCGGGTGGCAAAGCTGGTTGACGGCCGCGATCACGATGCGCGGGCCGCCGATGTCGTCGAGACCTGGGCGCACGTGCTGGATCAACTCGAGCGTGACCCGATGGAGTGCGCCGAACTGCTCGACTGGCCGGCCAAGCTACGGCTGCTGGAGGGCTTTCGGCACCGCGAGAATCTGAACTGGTCGGCGCCTCGACTGCACCTGGTGGATTTGCAGTATTCCGATGTCCGGCTGGACAAGGGGCTCTACAACCGGCTGGTCGCGCGCGGTTCGATGAAGCGTCTGGTCAGCGAGCAACAGGTGCTCAGCGCGGTGGACAACCCGCCGACGGACACCCGTGCCTACTTCCGCGGCGAATGCCTGCGCCGGTTCGGCGCCGATATCGCGGCGGCGAGCTGGGATTCAGTGATTTTCGATCGGGGTGGTGACTCGCTGGTCCGGATTCCGACGCTCGAGCCGCTGCGTGGCAGCAAGGCGCACGTCGGGGCGCTATTGGACTCGGTGGACAGCGCGGCGGAGCTGGTGGAACAACTGACCACCTGAGGGTCGTTACCCCAGCATTGGCGGTATCGACCGGTAGGGTGGAGAGACCGACGGGCGTGTTTTCACGCCCGATGAGCATGCAGGAGGCAGCGATGGCTCAGGAGCAGACCAAGCGCGGTGGTGGCGGCGGCGATGACGACGATCTGACCGCCAGCACGGCCGCGGGCCAGGAGCGTCGCGAAAAGCTGACCGAGGAGACTGACGACCTGCTCGACGAGATCGACGATGTTCTGGAAGAGAACGCCGAAGACTTCGTGCGCGCATACGTCCAAAAGGGCGGCCAGTGACCTGGCCGTCTCACGATCGCTTGGCCACCAACTCAGCACTTCCCGGAACCGCTTTCGGCGGTCTTTCCTCATTCGCCGACCACTTGCGGCGCGCGGCGCCTGAGCTGCTGCCCACGAGCTTCGGCAGCGCGGACGCCGGCAGTCAGCTGCCGCATGGCACGACCATCGTCGCGCTGAAGCATCCCGGCGGGGTCGTCATCGCCGGTGACCGGCGCTCCACACAAGGCAACATGATCGCCGGGCGTGATGTGCAGAAGGTGTACATCACCGACGACTACACCGCGACCGGGATCGCCGGCACCGCAGCCATCGCGGTCGAATTCGCCCGCCTCTACGCCGTCGAGCTCGAGCATTACGAGAAACTCGAAGGCGTGCCACTGACCTTCGCCGGGAAGGTGAACAGGCTGGCGATCATGGTGCGCGGAAATCTCGGCGCTGCATTACAAGGCTTGGTCGCACTGCCGCTGCTTGCCGGTTTCGACATCGACGACCCTGACCCGGAGAAGGCCGGCCGCATCGTCTCGTTCGACGCCGCCGGCGGCTGGAACCTGGAGGAGGAGGGCTACCAGGCGGTCGGCTCCGGCTCGATTTTCGCCAAATCGTCGATGAAGAAGCTGTATTCGCAAGTGACCGACGCCGATTCCGGGTTGCGGGTCGCGATTGAGGCGCTCTACGACGCGGCTGACGACGATTCGGCCACCGGCGGGCCCGATCTGGTCCGTGGGATTTATCCGACCGCAGTCAAGATCGGCGCCGACGGCGCAACCAACGTTCCCGAGGAGCGCATTGCCGAGCTGGCCCGCGAGGTGATTGAAAGACGGTCTCGTGCAGATACTTTCGGGCCTGACGCAGAGCGCGCGGGAAGTGACTCATGAGCTTTCCGTACTTCATTTCGCCCGAGCAGGCGATGCGCGAGCGCAGCGAGCTCGCGCGAAAAGGCATTGCGCGGGGTCGCAGCGTGGTGGCGCTGGCTTACTCCGGGGGCGTGCTGTTCGTCGCTGAAAACCCGTCGCGGTCGCTGCAAAAGATCAGCGAGCTCTACGACCGCGTCGGCTTCGCCGCCGCCGGCAAGTTCAATGAGTTCGACAACCTTCGCCGCGGCGGGATTCAGTTCGCCGACACCCGCGGCTACGCCTACGACCGCCGCGACGTAACCGGCCGGCAGCTGGCGAACGTCTACGCGCAGACGCTGGGCACCATCTTCACCGAACAGGCCAAGCCTTACGAGGTCGAGCTGTGCGTCGCCGAAGTCGCTCACTACGGTGAAACGAAACCGCCTGAGCTGTATCGGATTACCTACGACGGGTCGATCAACGACGAGCCGCACTACGTGGTGATGGGCGGGACCACCGAGCCGATCACCACCAAACTCAAGGACACCTACGCGGAGAACGCCAACTTGGCCGACGCCGTGCGAATCGCTGTCGACGCGTTGCAGGCGGGCAGCGCCAACGGCGGCGACGAGCCCAGCCTTGGCGGCTCGACGTTGGAGGTCGCGATCCTGGACGCCAACCGACCGCGGCGCGCTTTTCGGCGAATCACCGGAGCGGCGCTGGACCGGTTGCTGCCCAAACACCCCGAGTCCGAATCCTAGGGCGCCATGCTGATCGGCCTACTGCTCGCATTGGGCTGCTCGGTGTGCTACGGCACCGCGACGGTGTTGCAGGCCGAGGCCACCCGCTCGGTGGAGGCCGGCAGCGACTCCGGGGTTGACGCGGTCTTGCTGTTGCGCGCGCTGCGGCAGTGGCGCTACCTCGTCGGCATCGGACTGGACTGCCTTGGCTTTATGTTGCAAGTGGCAGCACTGCGGCTGGTGCCCATTTACGTTGTGGCAGCGGCGATCGCGGCTTCGCTCGCGGTCACCGCGCTCGTTGCCGCCTGGCTGCTGTCGGTGCGGTTGGCAGGATCCGAGTGGGTGGCGGTCGCCGTGGTGTGCGCCAGCCTTGCCATGCTGGGCATTGCCGCCGGCCCCGAAGGTTCCGAGCGAGGGCCTGCCGGACTCGGCTGGGCGCTGCTGGTGGTCGTCGCGGTGTTGTTCGTCGCCGGCGCGGCGGCAGGTCGCTTGGACGACCGCTCCCGCGCGCTGGTGTTGGGGCTGGGAGCCGGAGGCGGCTTCGGGGTCGTCGAGATCGGCGTGCGCCTGATCGATCCGATCGATCCGACCAAGGCCGCTTTCTACACCAACCCCGCCGTCTACGCGGTGGCCGCCGGGGGAGCGGCCGGGTTTTTGCTGCTGACCTCCGCGTTGAGCCGCGGATCGGTGACCACTGCCGTCGCCGGGATGGTGGTGGGTGAAACCGTCGGCCCTGCGCTCGTCGGCGTGGCGTGGCTCGGCGACCAAACCCGACCGGGCCTGAGCTGGGTGGGGGTCGCCCGATTCGTCATCGCGGTGGCCGCGACTTTGGCGCTGAGCCGATTCGGTGAGGCGCCCAGCCCTGCCGAGTCCTGACGCCACACTCTCGGCGGGGGTTGCACACCAGTTGCGCATGCAACCAGTACGCTCGAATTGTGCAGCGGCGAATTATGGGCATCGAGACCGAATTCGGTGTTACCTGCACGTTCCACGGTCATCGTCGGCTGTCACCGGATGAGGTGGCCCGCTACCTGTTTCGCCGGGTGGTCTCGTGGGGGCGCAGCTCCAACGTTTTCCTGCGCAACGGCGCCCGGCTGTACCTCGATGTCGGCAGCCATCCCGAATACGCCACCGCCGAATGCGACAGCCTGGTGCAGCTGGTCACCCACGACCGCGCGGGCGAGCGGGTGCTGGAAGACCTGCTCGTCGACGCTGAGCAGCGGCTGGCCGACGAGGGCATCGGCGGCGACATCTACCTGTTCAAGAACAACACGGACTCGGCGGGCAACTCGTATGGCTGCCACGAGAATTACCTGATCGTGCGCGCGGGTGAGTTCTCCCGCATCTCCGACGTGCTGCTGCCGTTCCTGGTCACCCGCCAGCTGATCTGCGGCGCCGGCAAGGTGCTGCAGACCCCCAAGGCCGCGACGTTCTGCCTTTCCCAACGCGCCG
>DAIODV010000247.1:0-5998 GCA_036746615.1 Mycobacterium sp. | reverse complement strand
GCAATTTGGCGTCCTTGCGGCCCTGTACCGCCAGCCGCTCGGCCTTCTTCTCCAGGTAGGTCGAGTAGTTGCCCTCATACGGATAGGCCCTGCCGCGGTCAAGCTCCAAGATCCATTGCGCGACGTTGTCCAGGAAATACCGGTCGTGGGTGACCGCCAGGACCGCTCCCGCGTAAGCGGCGAGGTGCTGCTCGAGCCACTGCACACTCTCGGCGTCCAGGTGGTTGGTCGGCTCGTCGAGAAGCAACAGGTCCGGTTTGGACAGCAGCAGCTTGCACAGCGCCACCCGGCGGCGCTCACCGCCGGACAAATGGGTCACCGGTTCGTCGGGCGGCGGGCAGCGCAATGCGTCCATCGCTTGTTCGAGCTGCGAGTCGAGGTCCCACGCGTCGGCGTGGTCGAGCTCCTCCTGCAGCCGGCCCATCTCCTCCATCAACTCGTCGGAGTAGTCGGTGGCCATCAGTTCGGCGACTTCGTTGAAGCGGTCGAGCTTGACTTTGATGTCGCCGAGCCCTTCTTCGACGTTGCCGCGAACGGTCTTCTCCTCGTTCAGCGGCGGCTCCTGTTGCAGGATGCCGACGGTGGCATCGGTGGCGAGGAAGGCTTCACCGTTGTTCGGCTTGTCCAGCCCGGCCATGATCCGCAAGACGCTCGACTTGCCAGCTCCGTTGGGACCGACGACACCGATCTTGGCGCCCGGATAGAAGCTCAGCGTGACATCGTCGAGGATGACTTTGTCGCCGTGCGCCTTGCGGACCTTTTTCATCGTGTAGATGAACTCAGCCATGCAGCAGTGTTACCTCTCTGGTCTTTGTCGTCGCGCTCGCCGACCATCCTAGGCAGTACCGCCACGCACCCTCGCCGCTACGGAGGCGTTCAGGCCGACAGCGGTATGCCGGTGTCCTCCGAAGTCGCTTCGTCGGCATCGGCAGCGGTGGGATTGGCCTGCTCACTGGTTTCGGTCGACGTGAGGGGATGCCCCGACTTCTCGATCCGCACGATGCCACGGGACAGATCAGGTCCGACCGCGGTCGCCCGCATTTCTAGCGACGATCGCCGGACGCCCTCTCGATCTTCGTACTCGCTGGTGTAGACGTGACCAACCGCAATCACCGCATCACCTTTGCCGAGCGCTGCACCAGCTCCGGCGACAAGCCGTCCCCAACAGTTGACAGTGATGAACAGCGAATTTCCCGGCTCCCAGGTGCCTTCGCCGGTGCGCCGACGCGCGTTACTTGCGACTCGGAATTTGAAGACTTCTTGGTCGCCGACCTTGCGGCGAACGGGATCGGTGACGATTCTGCCGACCACGGTCAGCGGTGTTTCGAACATTGGTCGTTCCTTTCTGTAGACGGCCGTGGCTCAGTGGCGACTTCGGCGATCCGATGCCGCACCACAGCCGGTGCTGTCGGCCATTCAGCTCGACCGCGCCGACAACTCGAGGCCTAATCCGTGCGGGTAGCGCCACGGCGCGGTGAGCCTGTGGAAAAAGTTGGGTTTGTGGATAAACAACGGATAGCTGCGTGGTGTGTCGCACCCGCCAGAAAGCCGCCGATCCCTATTGCCGCGTGGTGTCGCGGCGGGCCAGTTCGGCCAACATCGCGTTGTAGGCCGCCAGCTCGGCGTCGTCGTCGCGTTCAGCCGCGCGATCCAGCCGCCTGGCGGTTCGCTGATCGCTACGCGTCCATTGCACAAGCAACGCGATCATGACCACGATCAAGGGGATTTCCCCTGCCGCCCAAGCGATTCCGCCGCCCAGCCGCTGATCACCCAACAGGTCGGTGTGCCAGCTCAGGTGCAGCGAGCGGTAGAAGCTTTCGCCGAGCACTTTCTGCATGCCCATCAGCAATACGCCGAAGAATGCGTGCAGCGGCAACGACGCGAAGACCACGGCCACCTTGGCCAGCGGCGGGATCGGCCGCGGCGTCGGGTCGACGCCGATGACCACCCAATAGAACAGATAGCCGCTGACCAAAAAGTGCACGTTCATCGCGACATGGCCCATGTGGCTGCCGACCGCGGCGTCGAAAAGACCACCCAGATAGAGCCCGTAAAACCCGGCGACAAACAGCACCGTCGCGACCACCGGATTGGTGAGGAACCTCGAAAGCCTGCTGTGCAGCGCCGCCAGCAACCATTCCCGCATACCGGGTGGTTCGTCGCGGCCGGCGCTCGGCAGTGCCCGCAACGCCAGGCTCACCGGTCCCCCTAGCACCAAAAGAATGGGGACCAGCATCGAGAGGAGCATGTGATCGGCCATATGCATGCTGAACATGGCCGGCATGTACCGGCCCAAACCCGACGACGTGACGAGCAGCAACGCCAGGCAGCCCAGCAGCCAGGACACGGTCCGGCCCGTCGGCCAGGCGTCTCCCCTGCTCCGCAGCCGCCGGACTGCGGCTAGGTAGAGCGCGGCCAATACCAAGGCGGCCGTGCCGAAAATCAAGTCGAAGCGCCAGTCGAACAGCACCCGCGCCGCAGTGGGCGGTCCGGCGAAGTCGTAGCCGATCTTCACGTCGGAAATCGAGGGAATGCCGATCGGCAGCGGCGGCGGCGGTGTACGCCCCAGACCGACCGCGATGCCGAACGTGACACCGAAGACCAGCGCCTCAATCAGGGTCAGCCGCAGCAGGGCAGCACGCGAACTCGGATCCGTCTGCAACGCCGCGACTCCGTTGCGCCGTTGACGCCAACCGGCGACGCCGAGCAGACACAGCGCGACGAACTTGGCGAGCACCAGCCGGCCATAGTCGGTAGTCAACAGGTCCGACGGCAGAACCCGCACCAGGGCGTTGACGACTCCGCTGAGCGCCATCGCGACAAAACACCACAATGCGATCGCCGAAAAGCGCCGCGCGGCCAGGTCGGCGTGCTGTCCACGGCGGATGACGTGAGCCAGCAGCGCCAGCAGACCACCGGCCCACAGGCTCGCCGCCACCAGGTGGATCAGCAGGCTGTTGGTGGCCAGGTCATGGGAACCGCCCGCCGACGAGTGGCCGGTCAGCCCGAGGGGCATCAGCGTCACCAAGGCGCCAACGAGCAGCAGCGGCGTCCATGACCAGCGCAGCACCGGCAGGCTGGCCACCATCACCACCGCAGCGAGCAACGCGGTCAATCGCCACGCCGTCGCGATGTTGATCAGGCTGGCCAGCGACCACATCGTCGCAGGGTTGAGGTGGGCGGTGATCGGTTGACCGGAGACGTCGGAAATCGTCAGCGGGACCAGCAGCGCCGCACACACCGCCCAGGCTCCGGTGGCGACCGTGCCGACGCGGACCGCCCGGTAGCCGTCGACGTCGAGAACACCGTTGCTCTGCGGTGGAACCAAGAACGCGGCGAAAAGAAACGCTCCCACGGCCACCACGGCCGCGACCTCCCCGGCGGCCCGGACAAACGGCAAGCCCAGCGTGGTCACCGGGCCCGGGTCGGGTAGCCCCGTTGCGGTCAGTGCGGCGGCAATTGACAGCGCGCCGATCCCGGCCGCGGTGCACCCGGCGAGCACCGCTACCGCGGCGAGCAGCGGCCACACCGCCGCGCCGCGCCTAGTGGCCGTAGCACCCGTCATGCATTAAGGGTATTGGCACGTCCCGCCTGCTATTGATCGTGGCGCCGTCCGGCCCGCGCCTGCACCTCGCGGGCGACGAACTGGTTACGCGCAATCTGGCCGACGTGGTCGAAATCGCGAAGAATCGCCCGCAACTCCCGACGGAATTCGATCCGGCGCTCGACCAAGTCCGGCGCGGGCTTCAGCAGGTCCTGGTCGGCGGCGACCTGGCGTGCGGTCGCGAACAGCAGCGTGGACACCGGCTCGCTGCTGCGCACCCGGCCCTGCGCGACGTATTGGCGGCCAACACCGAGCGCCAACTTGGTGAGTTGCTTCTCACCGATATCCGTCGGGGCATCGCGCAGCACATCGGCCACGATCTCGTAGGCCTCGAAGAAAACCCGCAACATCGATTCGGCCATCAGCGGTCGCTTCGCGAACAGCATCGCGTCGATCTCCGCGCCGCCGGCAGCGACGTGCGCTTCCCAATCCTCGTGCCACGCCATCTCTTCGGCGATGTTTTGCCGGAAGGCGGCCGAATCAGCAAAGTAGAAGTCAAATTTCAGCAGGTCGCGCAGCCGCGCCACCTGGTTCCAGAAGGCCTGGAGCCGATCCCCGTCGAAGTCTCCGGCATGAGCCAGTGCCAACTCGACGATCGCAGTCTCCAGAAACGCGTGTATGACCGAGTTGCGGTAGAACGCGGCGGTGTGCTCATCCTCGGGAGCGATGCGCCACACGGGTTCTCGGCCACTGTCCACCCGGGTGATCGGATGGCCGTTGGACAGCGTGTCCACCGCGGCACGGACGCCTTCCGGGGTACGAAGCCGCAGCGCACTCGTAGACACCGGAACGTTTTTGCGTTCGAGGTAGTCCAGCGAATCCTGCAGGGTGTGGTGAAGTTGCCCTAGCGTCAGCGCCAATCCGTGAGTGGTCAACAACAGGGCCGACACCAGACCGGTTGCGTTGACTGGCGTCGCACACAGAATTCGCCATGCGACTTCGAACGACATCTTCTGCAGTGCAAGACGTTTGGCGGCTTGGTCTTGAGCGACCGGACCGTGCGGGGGGCCCAGATGTTCACGCATCGAGACGGCCTCGGGGAAGCGAACGTAGATCTTGCCGTAGTTGCGTTCACCCTGAGCCTTGATGAAGTTGTACAGCCAGCTGAAGCCCTCTGGCCGCTTTTCGCCGCCGCGGGCGTAGGCGGCGTACTCGGCGGTTTCGTGCAGCTGGTCAAAGCTGATCGAAACCCCTTGCAGCAGAATGTCATCACTGCGGCCGTCGAGATAGGCGTCGGCGACATAACTCATCAGGCCGAGCTTGGGCGGCAACATCTTGCCGGTGCGCGACCGGGTGCCCTCGATGGACCAGCTCAAGTTGAAGCGCTTCTCCACCACGTAGCCCACGTACTCCTTGAGTACGTATTTGTAGAGCGCATCATCGCCGATGTTGCGCCGGATGAAGATGACGCCAGCGCGACGCATCAGCGGGCCCATCACGCCGAATGCCAGGTTGACGCCAGCGAAGACATGTACCGGTGGCAGCCGGTTTTCCTGCATCGCCACCGGCATCACCGCGCCGTCGATGTAGGACCGGTGCGAGAACAACAGGACCGCCGGATGAGTTTCCAGCGCAGTACGCATCGCGGCGATCTGGTATTCGTCGTAATCGATTTCGCGGTCGAATCCGCGGCTGAGCATCCTGCCCAGGACCGAGACCAGGTCGATGGAAACTCGGCTCCAGCCGGTGGCGAGCTCGTCGAGCATCTTTCCGGCTTCCTCGACGGTGGCACCCGGAAGCTTTTCCAAGCCGGCACGGAATCGCGCGGACGCCAGAATTTCCGGCCGCACCAGCCGCGGAGATTTGTATTGCGGTCCGAGGATTCGGTATTCGGCGCGTTCCATCGCAAGCAGCGCTCGGCGGGTGACGAAATGCGCGAAGTCACGCGGGTTCTCGCCAACGGTGATGTCTCGCCATTGCTGGCGGAGTTCGGATACCTTTGCCGATTCGCCAGCCACCACTCGTGCCCGGGATGGGTCACGGCGAAGGATGTGGCGTTGCTGACTCTCGCTGGGCTGGTAGGGATTTCGTCCGGGAAGCAACGCCGCTACTCGGCGTAATGCCGACGCGTTGGCCTGGGGCATCCAGAAGACCCGCACCGGCACGATCGACCGGTCTTCGTCGGACTCGAGCTGTTCGACCAGCAGCGCGAGCGCCGAGGGCGCCGAATCGCTTGCCGGCAAGGGCAGCACCTCGAGCTTGGTGTCCGGGTGTCGGGCGCGTTGCTGGTCCAACCACGACGCGAGCAGCTCCGATTCCACCGGCGAGGACGACGACGCCAACACCAACGTGTCGTCGGCGGTAGTGAAGGTGCCAGTGTCGGCGGCGGGTCTGGTCACGATCGCCCTTTGGGACGAGGTGACGCGGTTTTCGCGGGAGCTTTCTTGGTCGCCT
>DAIODV010000246.1:0-6033 GCA_036746615.1 Mycobacterium sp. | reverse complement strand
GCTTCGTCTACGACGCGTTCGGGCTCTCCCGCAAGGCCGGCTCATGAGCGGTCATTCATTACAGAAAGATGAAAAATCCTCAGGTTCTCCACATGTCTGCCGCACCCGCCGATTAGCCTCGGGTGGACTTGCCTCCACGCTGAATGGATTGACCTCAATGCACCGCGGTCGTGTTTCGCGCACCTTTGGCGCGGCCGTTTGCGGATTGCTCGGCGTCGCGTTGCTGCCTGCCGCCGTGGCCCTTGCCGACGACTGGACGATCACCCCGGATCCCAACTCGACCGAACTGATCACCGGACTTTATGGGCACGGATTCGACGGCGGAGATACGGCGCCGCCAGCGGTGGCCGGAAGCATTCAGGGCCATCAGAATTTCGACTACACCGACAACACGACCGGCGCCGCCGGGACGTTTCACGGTTTCGAGAGTTACTCGATAGATGGCTTCGGTGACACCAACGAAGAGGTCTACGTTGCCGCCAATCCATCAGGCGCCGACGCTCCGTCGGTCGGGTCGGTGTTTGACACCTACACCTTCGGCGGCGGCTTCTACCAGAACATTTACTCGGCTATTCATTCGTCGTCCGGGGACACCATCACGGACACTTATGTGACTCCCTTGGGCACTTATACCCTTCCCGTCACTTTCGATGCGGCCAATGGTGCCATCGCCGACGAAGGGGGCGTCAATATCGGCAACGGCGTCTTCATCGATCCTGTTGGCTCCCAAACCACGTACTCGATCAGCGGAATCCCACCGCTGACGGTGGCTTTGCAAGGAACCCAGAATTTCAGCGTTGCTAACGCGATGGGCCATCCAATCGGCAGCGTTGCGACTGTCGACACGACGACAACCGACGGTGTGGGCACATATACCGAGGCAGCCCTTGTCACCAAAGACCTCTCGGGCATCGCCGGCACCGGCAGCGGCGAAGTTCCGGCGGTCGGCTCGATTTTCAACACGATGGTCTTGGGCAGCTACGAAAGCATTTACTCCGACCTTGTTTCGCCCAACGGCGGCGCGAACCTGATCACAGATACCGTGCTTACGCCATACGGCGACTACACAATTCCCGTCACTCTCGACGCTTCCCGCGTGGAAACCACAGCGGCCCTCGAGCTGCCCGACGGCGCCCAGCTCAATCCTGCCGGCGCTTTGGATATCACCGCTGTCAATGGGCTTCCGCCAGTGGACGTCGGCGTCCAAGGACAGCAGATGTTCACTTACGTCGATACCGGTGGCGTCGGCACGTTCGATGCCGATGTGACGAACACCTTAGACGAGTTCGGCGATACTACCGAAACACTCTTGGTTACCAAGGACATCCAAGGCGACGCTCCGCCGGTCGGCTCGGAATACGAAGTCGTCAACTGGGGATACGGCTACGAGAGCATTTACTCCGCCATCGCCTCGACGACATCCGGCGGGGACATGATCTCGGAAACCCTAGTCACTCCCTACGGGGATTTCATCCTCCCACCAAGTTTCGACGCGGCCGCGGGGCTGGCCGCCGATCACTTCCTCAACCTGTTGGGTGTATAAGCCGGCACTAGGCCGATTGCGTTGTGGCGAACCGCTTGTCGGTGTAGCGGCGCAGATTGGTGAGGAAGCGGCGGAACGCCACGTTCAGCAGCGGCGCGACGAGAAACATCACAACCTTGGCCGGCCCCACGGGTTTCTGCGCCAGCGTCCAGGTCATCCGGCAGCCGCTAGGAATGACCTCGACCCGGTAGTCTTCGGCGAACGCGGCGACAGCCTTCGTTGAGCATTCATTGAACCGAAAAGCCATGCGGCTAAACGGCTCCCAGACCAAGAACTCTTCATCGCCCACGATGCCGCCACGCATGTCGACGATGCGGGTGGTGCCCACACCGCGGGGTTCGGGACTAGTCCAGGTGACATTGGTGATCACGTTCGCCCAGTGTGGCCAGGACTCCGCGTCCGCGAGCACCTCGAAAAGTTGCTCGGGGGTAATCGCGAGGTCGACGCTGTTGGAAAATCGGTACGGCGCGGTCTGGATAAAACTCACGCTGACGCGTTCACAGGGAAACATCTTCGCCACGGCCACTCCTAGGTGTCTGACCAGCGCCGTCGGGGGATCGGCGGCGAGACTGCTGCTGAAAACAACAGGTTATATTCTGAGAAACTCCTGACTGCACGCTGCTTGTTTTCTCAGCTCTCGGGCTATCTTTGGGGCCTCCGAGAGATTGGATATTTCCCTATGGGTCAGAAGAGTTCGCGAGCGCTGCTGGTCGGCCTCAGCGCAGCCGCTGCATTGGGTGCCGCGGCAATAGTGTCTGCGGCCAGCGCGCCGACCGCCCGTGCCGACGATTTCAGCACCATTCTCGCCGACATTCAGGCGACGGAAGGCATTGCTGCGACGGCGTTCGCGAATGCCGCAACGGATTTCAGCACCGGCAATACTGCGGCCGGTCTGACAAACCTGTTCATCGGCTTGGACGACGACACGATTGGTGTCCCGGATGAGCTCCAAGTCGGCTTGGTCGACGCATCGACGAACTCAACTCTGTTCCCTAGCAACTCTTTCGACTTCACCTTCGCCACCCCGGCGACCTTCACGGCCTCGGTGACCGAAGCGCAGACCTTCTGGACCCTTGGCAACAACCTGGCGACGACGATCGGGACGCTGCCCAACAACGACTTTGCCGACGCCGCGCTCGACAATGCTCTGTCCCAGTTTGACCAGTGGGTCGCGCCCGGCCAGATTGAACTCGTGGGTGAGTTGCAGCTGCTGCTGAGTTCGTTGCCCGCGGAGGCTCTGACGGCATTCTGACGAAAGTCATTAATTTGATACATCATTGGAAGAATTAGCAACGCTAAGTGGATGAATCGGTTGTCCCGGAGCGCCTATAAATCTCCTGAGCAGAATCTGATAGTTTTTCAGGCTAATGACATATCTGTCGCTACCCGAACAGGAGAATCTGATGAGCTACCCGAGATCGCAAGGCACCGTGCTGGCGGGCCTGGGCGCGGCTGCCGCCGCTTTCGGTGCCGCCGCGGTGATATCGGCGGCAGGTGCACCCACCGCTCGCGCCGATGCCCTCAGCGACATCACAGCCGCCGTCAACGGTGACATTACTGATGGTCAGGCGGCAATCAGTGCCGCCTTTGCCGATTTCGGCAGCAACCATGTGAACAATGGTCTCGCAGCGTTGTTCTCCGGTCTCGACGACGAGAATGTGGCCACTGGCGACAACCTGTTCATCGGCACCGTCGAGGCCCTCAACAACGAATCGATCACCGGCAGCATTCTCTTCGGCATCCATGACCCTGGAACTTTCGCTGCGGCCCTCACCGATGCGCAAGGGGACATCAGCGATGGCCAGGCCTTGCTGAACCAAGTGTCCACCGATCTGTCCACGGGCCTGTTTGGCTCCGCCGCGTTCAACGAGGTCATCGGTGCGGACCTGCTTTCGGTTGCGCCTGCGCAGGAACTTCTCATCGGTGCGGCGGAAAGTCTGGGTCTCTAGCCCGGGCCGTCGCTGGACGCCGCGAGCAGCGGCACCAGCACATCGCTGATCGGCGTCGCGATTCCGTGCGCGCGCGCTTTGCGGATGATCACCCCGTTGCGGATGTCCCACTCCTGCGGCCGACCGGCCTCGCGGTCAGCCAGCATCGAGGTGCCCATATCGGTGGGCGCCTGACGGAACATGTCGACCAGCTCGTCGACGACGTCGTCGCCCAGGTTGGCGCCCTCGGCCCGCGCAACCGCCGCGCATTCGGCAACATATTGGCGCGACAGCGCGGCCACGTCGTCGCGGTGGAACATCCCCGACCGCCGCCCCGTGAGCACCATCAGCCCGGCCAGCGCATTCACCAGCAGTTTGCGCCAGGCCGCGGTGGTGAAGTCCGGGTCGCACTCCACGATGCATCCGGCGCCGTTCAGCAGGTCCGCGATCGTGGCCGCGGCGGGTCCGTCGGGCAGCACCAGCCGCGCCTCGGTGCGTAGCCGCACCCAACCTTGCGGCTGGGTTTCGGCGCCGTACCAGACGATGCCCGGTAACACCGTCGACGACGGGCAGTGCGGCTGCACCTGCTCGACCTGCTCTACGCCGTTTTGCAGCACGACGACGATGGTGTGCTCATCACACAACCGCTCCAGCCAGCGGCCGCCGTCCTCGTTCTGGGTGGCTTTGATGGCTAACAGGACCACTGCGACCGGGCTGGTCACCTCGCCGGGATCGGTGCATACCGGGCCGGGCACCACGATCGGATCGGCCCCGTCGGGCCGCAGTTCGATCTGTGCTCGCGGTGTTCGGCCGCACACCAGCACTTGGTGACCAGCGGCATACAGGTATGCCGCGACCGTCGTACCGACCGCACCGGGACCGACGACTGCAATATCCATGACGAGGCTTGAAATTACCGCACCTTTAGACTGTGCTGTCGTGCTACGCAGTCACGCATCCGGATCATTGCGCGCCGCCGACGCGGGCCAGAAGGTAACGCTGGCCGGTTGGGTTGCCCGTCGCCGAGACCACGGCGGAGTGATCTTCATCGACCTGCGCGACGCGACGGGAGTGTCGCAGGTGGTGTTTCGCGCCGACGAGGTGTTGGCTCACGCCCACCGTCTGCGCGCGGAGTTCTGCATTGCCGTCGAGGGTGTTGTCGAGATCCGCCCGGAAGGCAACGCCAACCCCGAAATCGCGACTGGCGAAATCGAAGTCAACGCAACGTCGCTGACGGTGCTGGGGGAGTGCGCGCCGCTGCCGTTTCAGCTCGACGAGCCGGCGGGTGAAGAGACCAGGCTGAAGTATCGCTACCTCGATCTGCGCCGCGACGGCCCCGGCGGGGCAATTCGGTTGCGCTCCAAGGTAAATGCCGCCGCGCGCCAGGTGTTGGCAGCGCATGACTTCATCGAGATCGAGACCCCGACGATGACGCGCTCGACTCCGGAAGGCGCCCGCGACTTCTTGGTGCCCGCGCGGCTGCAGCCGGGCTCGTTTTACGCGTTGCCGCAAAGCCCGCAGCTGTTCAAGCAGCTGCTGATGGTGGCGGGCATGGAGCGCTACTACCAGATCGCCCGGTGCTATCGCGACGAGGACTTTCGCGCCGACCGTCAGCCGGAATTCACGCAGCTCGATATCGAGATGAGCTTCGTCGACGCCGAGGACGTCATCGCGATCTCCGAGCAGGTGATCAAGGCGGTATGGGCGTTGATCGGCTACGACGTATCGCTGCCGTTGCCGCGGATCAGCTATGCGGATGCGATGCGACGGTTCGGCTCGGACAAACCCGACTTGCGGTTCTCACTCGAGCTTGTCGAGTGCACAGACTTCTTCAAAGACACCACATTTCGGGTGTTCCAAGCGCCATACGTGGGTGCGGTGGTGATGGCCGGTGGTGCGTCACAGCCGCGTCGCACGCTGGACGGCTGGCAGGAGTGGGCCAAACAACGCGGCCACAAGGGTTTGGCCTACGTGCTGGTCGGCGATGACGGCACGCTGGGCGGGCCGGTGGCCAAGAATCTTTCGGACGCCGAACGCGAGGGCTTGGCGGCACACGTCGGTGCTCAGCCGGGTGACTGCATCTTCTTCTCGGCAGGACCTGCGAAGGCGTCGCGCGCGTTGCTTGGCGCCGCACGCGTGGAGATCGCTCACCGGCTCAACCTGATCGAACCGGGCGCGTGGGCGTTCACCTGGGTGGTGGACTTCCCGTTGTTCGAGGCGGCTGACGAAGCCACGGCCGCCGGCGATGTCGCGGTAGGCAGCGGCGCGTGGACCGCGATGCATCATGCCTTCACCGCGCCAAAGCCGGAATCGGAGGCCACCTTCGACACTGACCCGGGCAGTGCGCTGGCGGATGGCTACGACATCGTCTGCAACGGCAACGAGATCGGTGGCGGCTCAATTCGTATCCACCGCCGCGACATTCAAGAACGGGTGTTCGCGATGATGGGCATCGGCGAAGCGGACGCGCAGGAGAAGTTCGGGTTCTTGCTCGACGCCTTTACGTTCGGTGCGCCGCCACACGGTGGGATCGCGTTCGGTTGGGATCGGATCGTCGCGCTG
>DAIODV010000245.1:0-6043 GCA_036746615.1 Mycobacterium sp. | reverse complement strand
GCAACATCCAGAACATCACGCGGTCAATAAGGTCGAGCCCAAGTAGAAATCGCAGTAGCCCAAGGTAAGCCGCCGTCGTCGGCGCGAAGAAGTCTTCGACGACGATCGTGCGCTGATCGCTCACAAACCACCTCTCGGTGTCGATGGGACGGTAGCGGATGAAACCCGATTCTGATCCCGGCTCGCCGTGCATCGCGACATACGAAGCGCCCGAAGCGGATTCGGTTCGCAGCCGCAGGCCCTCCCACCAAACCTGGGGGCGGTCGATGGTTCCGGGCCGGGACGAACGATTGTTCGTATAGATCCGCGGCAGCACATCCCAGGCGTGCGCGATGTCGATTAAGCGCACCTGACCACCGGTTCCGACATCGGCACGTAGCGCAGCGCGTGCCGTTTGAACCTCGACGCTTTGCGATGAACTCGCGACGCCGTAGCCGTACCGCTCATAGATCGTCGCTTCCGATGCCCGCAACGTCGCCACCACCTCGCCCCGCGCGGCGATGTCGCGCAACTGATGGCGTATCAACTCGGTGGCGATGCCTTTTCGGGTGAACGACGGCAGCACCCCGATGTGTGTCACCGCGGCGTGGCCGACGACGGCTCCACCGGGCAGGGTCAGCCCGCTCGTGACAGCGTCAGCGGTGCCAACGAGCAGTCCATCGACGAATGCTCCGACGGTGCGGCCAGGCTCCAGCAGCTTGGTGATTTGCCCGGCCGACAGATTCGGCAGCGGCGGGAATCCCACCATCGCGGTGCGAAACAGGTTGGCCGCGGCGACGAGCTCGTCCTCATCAGCGAGGACGCGGATCTCGGTGGTCATGCGCCCATCATGTCCGGTCGCCGGCGCAGGCCCCAGTACTTACTTTGATTCAACGGAAAAATTTGCCGTTTCGATTTGACGAACACCGCAGAGGCGAAAACAATCGGGTGATGAAGAAATTCATGATTGTCGGGGGCCTGACGGCCGCGCTCCTTTGTGGCGGCACCGGTGTTGCCTTCGCCAACCCTGATGCGGACGGCCCTGACCCGAACGGGCCGAAGTGCTGGACCTCCGGTGATTCCGGTTGGGCACACATGGAGTATGCGCCTTGCGGCTGGACCTATTCCGATACAGAGGGCTGGCAGAAGCTTCCCCCGCCGCCGGGCGAACCAGCTCCCGCTCCCTGACGTAACGCTTCGCCCCGACGTCGGGCCGTTTGTTCGTCACACATCCCTTGCTATTGCACACACCGTGCATCCTGATTGCCACGCATTCGGGCACTAGCTCGCGCTGACGCCGCACGTTTTGATCGAATGGATCGAACGTCCGCTACCGGCGAAAAGAGCAAACCCAATGGACGCACAGGACGAGCAAGGCGCTGGCGCGCCGCCGACCGTGATCACGGCGACCGGGCTAGGGGTGGACGGCGAGCACGGGCCTCTTTTCTCGGACATCGACCTCGCGCTCACCTCGGGCTTCCACGCCATTCAAATGCCAGGAGGACCAGGGCAGACAGCTCTGCTGTTGGCGCTCGCCGGACGACTGAAGGCCACGCACGGCACGGTGACTGTGCTAGGGGATTCGGAGCCCCGCGCGATCCGCCGGCACTGCTCGATCGCGGCATTCGCCGACATCGACGATCTGGAGGAGACCGTGACCGTGCAGACCGTGCTCACCGAGCAGCGCAGATGGTTGTCGCACTGGTACGCGCGAGTGTCGGTCGAATCCGGTCAGCCCGAACTGGGTGAAGTCTTCGGCGAGATGCCGCCGCCGTCGGCCGAGTCCTACGTCATGGAGTTGTCCGACCTGGAACTGTTCTTGCTACGAATCACGCTCGCGCTATTTTCACAACGCCCGATCCTGGTGGTCGGTGACCTTGAGCAGGTCCGCGACGACTCTCGGCGGGCGATCGCCGTCGAGCGGCTCGGTGCGATCGCAACGCAACGCACCGTCGTTGTGGGGGTGACCAATCCGCTCGGCACGGACGCTCCCGACCATGACCTACACGATCACCGCACGCTGACCGGAAGGGGCTAACGATGCTTGCCGGGCTCGCATTTGGTTCGGAAATAAAGCGTTTCGGCCGCAGCCGAATGACCCGCGCGGCGATCGTGGTCTTGATGCTGCTCCCGCTCGTCTATGGAGCGCTGTACTTGTGGGCATACTGGGATCCGTTCGGCCACGTGAACAAGATGCCCGTGGCGCTGGCCAATTCCGACCGCGGCGCCGATGTCTCGGGCCAGCACATCGACGCGGGCTCAGAGATCGCCAAAAGCCTGACCGCCGACCGCAGCCTGGACTGGCACGTGGTGAATCCCAAGGAGGCTCGCGACGGCGTCGAACACGGCAGGTATTACTTCATGCTCGAGTTGCCGCCCGACTTCAGCGCAGCGATCGCGTCGCCCGTCACCGGGCAACCAAGACAAGCCAACCTCGTCGCTGTCTACAACGATGCCAACAACTACATTTCCACAAGCATCGGCCGCACAGCGATCAGCCAAGTGCTGAATGCCGTATCGAGCCGGATATCCGGACAGGCAGTCAATCAGGTGTTGTCCGTGGTCGTTTCGTCCGGTGCCGGGATCAAGCAGGCCGCCGACGGGGCGAAGCAACTTGCTGACGGAGCGGCGCGCGTCGACGACGGCGCCGGCCAGCTCTCAGCTGGGCTGCACACCGCCCGCTCTGGTTCCGCGCAGCTTGCCACCGGCGCCAAGCAGCTTTCGGACGGCATCAACCAGGCCACCGACCCCTTGCTAACGGTGAGCAAAGCGCTCTCGACGGTCGGCGGCAACACCGCCGCCGTGCAGCAGGCCGCCGATCAGATCAATGCCATCGCCTTAGCGCAAGATGCCGCGGCTAACGGCCTCTCGTCGGCGATCGATCAGCTTGCCGCAAGCCAAGATCCAATAGCGGGCAGTGTCGCGGGCACACTCCGTGGGATCCAGGACCAGCTCCGCGCGCACCAGTTCACACCCCAAATCCGGCAGCAGCTCACCAACGCACAAAACGCCTCGGGTCCGCTGAAATCAGCCCTCGACCAAGTCGGCAGCAAGGGACAGGAGTTGACGAACAAACTCACCCAACTACGCGACGGCGCCCAGCAGCTCGCCTCCGGCAACGCTGAGTTGGCAAGCGGCATCGCCAAACTCGACGACGGGGCGCAACAGCTGGCATCGGGTACGGGCCAGCTCAAGGCGGGATCCGCCGAGCTGGCGACCAAGCTTGCTGAGGGCGCCAAGCAGGTGCCGAACTGGACAACCCAGCAAAAGGAAGCCGTCGCCGACACCATCGGCGGCCCGGTCAACCTCGAAACCACACATGAAAACGCCGCGCCCAACTTCGGCACCGGAATGGCGCCGTTCTTCCTTACCCTCGCGTTGTTCTTCGGGGCACTCGTGCTGTGGATGGTGCTGCGGCCCTTGCAAAATCGCGCGATCGCCGCAGAGGTGATCGCGATTCGCGTTGTGCTTTCCAGCTACCTGCCCGCCGCGGTCATCGGCACAGTCCAAGCGATCATCCTGTATTGCGTGGTGCGATTCGCCCTCGGAATGCACGCGGCTCATCCGATCGCGATGTTGGTGTTCATGATCCTGGTCTCGTTCGCGTTTGTTGCGGCGACGCAGGCGATCAACGCACTCGTCGGCCCGGCGGTAGGGCGCGTACTGATCATGGCGCTACTCATGCTGCAGCTAGTGAGCGCTGGCGGCATGTACCCGGTGGAAACAACCTCGAAGCCATTCCAAGCCTTCCACCGCGTTGACCCAATGACATACGGCGTCAACGGATTACGTCAACTCATACTCGGCGGGATCGACTTCCGGCTGTGGGATGCGGTGATCGTGTTGATCGGTATAACCGCGGCCGGACTGGTGATCTCGTGTCTGTCGGCGAGGCGAAATCAGCTGTGGAACCTGACCAGGCTCCTGCCGTCGATAAAGATCTGAGACGTTAGTCCGGTCGTTTCGGCGGAAAGTCCGCGCGATCCCGAATGGCATCGCGGTAGGCATGCAGCCGATTGGGAATCGTTCCCAGCACCGCGATGGTGCGGCCACCACGCCCGTAAGCGGCGACGAATTCCAATCCGTCGGGATCGCCTTCGACTACGACGACCTCATCGTAATCGGTTGGAACACCGAACATCTGCAACTTGACGTCGTATTGGTCGGACCAGAAATAGGGCACGGCGTCGAACGGTTCGGCGTGGTCGGGGCCGGCCAGCAGGGTGCGCGCGGCCGCCACGCCCTGACGTTCGGCATCATCCCAGTGCTCGGTTCGAAGGTGCCTTTCATACAGCGGATGCCACCAACGCGCGACATCCCCGGCGGCGACGACAACGCCATCGCCGGTGTTACCCTCGGCGACACCAGTGGCATCGCAGACCACACCGTCGTCCAAATGCAGGCCCGAGCTTTCCAGCCAGGCGGTGGCCGGAGTAACGCCCAGACCGACGATGACGACATCGGCTGGGACCTGCGAACCGTCGGTGAGTCGAATCGCTTCTACTCGGCCGTTGCCGACGAACCCGTCGACACCCACGCCGACGCGTAGGTCCACGCCATGCTCGCGATGCAACTTCGCCCAGCACGGCGCTAGCTCCGCACCTAATGCTTGAACTAGCGGCCCGGGGGCCTGCTCAATGAGCACCACATCCAGTCCGAGCAATCGGCAGGTCGCGGCGACCTCACTCCCGATGAACCCGCCTCCGACAACCGCTACACGGGGATGTGAGTGGAGTCGCTCGCGAATAGTCAGACAGTCCTCAACCGTCCGCAGCAGAAGCACACCCTCGGGAGTTGGGCCGCCCGGCCACTCGCGGGGCTCGGCGCCGCTGGCTATGACAAGTCCATCGAAACCCAACGACAGGTTTTGGCCGTCGTCGCGGATCTGGACGGTACGCCCGGACAAATCCAGTCCGACCGCAGTGGCACCTCGCAGCACCCGCGCATCCATGTCGAACTGCGGCGCCATATCGATGCCCGCTCGGTGTACCTGACCGCTGAGCAGCTTCTTCGACAACGGCGGCCGATGGTAGGGGGCGTGGCGTTCGGCACCAACGATGGTGAGGGCGCCGTCGTAGCCGTCGCGCCGCAGGGTCTCCGCCGCCAGTATCCCTGCCACGCCGGCGCCCACGACGACAACCTGTTGTAGCTGACGACTCGTCATCGTCTTACTCCTCCACCACGATCGCCTGGGTGGGGCAGGACACTTCGGCGGCCTTCACCGGTCCGCGCAACTCCCGCGGGGGCTGCTCTTGGAGCAGGTGCAGCCCGTCCTCTCGTACGTCGAAAACCTCGTGGCACAAGCTCATACAGACGCCGTTGCCGTCGCAGGTATCAAGGTCTACGGAAACCTTCATCGCACCGCGGCCCTCCCCTCGATCTGAGCCCGTTCGCGGGCGGCCTTCGCCGCCGGCGATTGCTTGATGTACTCGACGGCCATCTCTGTGACCGCTTCAGGACCCGGATGATGATGCGGCCGCATATACCTCGCGGGCTGCGTCACTATGAGCTGCCAGGGACCGGGCAACTTGTATTCGCGGGCCGCACGCAGCCAATCTCGCCAGCGCCACTTCTGGTCAATCGTTGGGTCGTGTGCCATCAGGTATTTCGCGCCGGCGATCCACCACCCGTAAAAAAGCGGAGTGGTCATCAGCATCGAGAAGGCTCTGATGAAATAGTTGCCGCACACGTGCTGGTAGACATCGAATACCAGTGAGCGGTGTTCGACCTCCTCGGCGCCGTGCCAGCGCAGCAGGTCCAGCATCATCGGATCGGTGCCCGCGTAATCCAGACCTCGGTTCTGCAACACCCATTGCCCCAACATCGCGGTGTAGTGCTCCAGCGCCGCCACATCGGCCAGACGCCGGTACAACCACCACCGGTGCAGCGCCTTCGGCAAGAACTTCGGCGGATCACCGAGCGTCACCGACAGCGTTTTTCGGAGTCGCGACGTGTACGGCTTGGTGTCGATGCCTTGTTCGGCCAGATGGTCGAGCACGACTTGGTGCGCCCAGGCGTGCCAGGACTCCTGCTGGATGAACGGTTTGATCGCCGCCTCCAGCTC
>DAIODV010000244.1:0-6086 GCA_036746615.1 Mycobacterium sp. | reverse complement strand
GGCAAGGTCACCAAGTCGACGCCGATGGGATCGCTCGACCAGCCGTTCAATCCGGTGTCGCTGGCGCTCGGCGCCGAGGCGACGTTCGTGGGCCGGGCGTTGGACTCCGACCGCGCCGGGCTGTCTGAGGTTTTGCGTGCCGCAGCCCAGCACCGCGGATCGGCGCTGGTCGAAATCTTGCAGGACTGCCCGATTTTCAACGACGGTTCGTTCGACGCGCTGCGCAAAGAGGGTGCCGAGGAACGCGTGATCAACGTCCGCCACGGTGAACCGGTCATCTTCGGCGCCAACGGCGAATACTGCGTGGTGCGCTCCGGATACGGACTCGAGGTGGCCAAGACCGCCGACATCAGCGTCGACGAGATCGTGGTGCACGACGCGCATGCCGCCGATTCCGCCTACGCATTCGCGCTCTCGCGGCTATCCGAGCAAAACCTCGAGCACACCGTGATGGGTATCTTCCGCCAGGTCAATCGGCCAACTTATGACGACGCTGCTCGGGCGCAGGTGCGTGCCGCACAGCAGTCCAAGCCGGCCGACCGCGCCGCGTTGCAGTCGTTGCTGCACGGGCGCGACACCTGGACCGTGAACTGACGTGACACCCAAGGCTAAGCCGGCTTTGTTAGCCGGTGTGGTGTTGGCTGGGGGAGCGTCGCTACGGATGGGCCGGGACAAGGCGACCATGCCGGTCCCCGCGGAACTCCTTGGCTCCCAAGATGGCTCAGAACCGCCCATCACGATGGTCGAGCGCGTGGTCAGCGTGGTGGGGGAACGGTGCCAGCCGGTTTTCGTCGTCGCCGCCCCGGGGCAACGCCTGCCGGAGCTGCCTGCCACCGTGGTGCGCGACGACGTTCGTGGGCTTGGTCCGCTGCTCGCCACTGGACGTGGATTGCGCGCCGCCGCGCAGGCGGGTGCGAAGCGCGCTTTCCTGTGCGCCACCGACATGCCGTTGCTGACCGCTGATTTGATCGACCTGCTCGAAGAGCGGGCCGCAGAAACCAACGCCGACGTGGTCTTGCCCTGGGACGGCCGCGATCACTACTTGGCGGCGGTCTACCGGACCGAGCTTGCCGCACAAGCCGATGCGCTGATCGCAGCCGGCCAGCGGAACATGCGCTCACTGGTCGACAGCGTCGATGCGCAACGAATCGTGATCCCCGCGTCGCGGTCGCTGGCCAACGTGAACTCGGCCGCCGACCTACGCACGCTGCTGCGGGCGGGCCGCTAGCGGGCCGCATTTACACAGCCCCAATTTATTCGCGCAATTATTCGACAAATTCACGCGCGTAGAATTTGAAATGCAGCTAGACGCTGCACAATATTGCGTGCGATTAATCTTAATACTTTGCTTGGCAAAAAGTCGAAATGCTAATTCCGAGCTGGGTTTTGTCCGTATTGCGTTGGGGCAAGGGGTGTTTGGGTTCTCACGCGATTGGGTAACGACTTGCCCAGCACTAGCGCGGAGAGTGGCGCACCCGGTTCGTCGGGCAGCTTCGGAGCAAATGAGGCCGCGAGGTTTTGTCAGCGAGCGGGCCGCAGTCCGAATGGCCCTCGTCACCGCCATCGACGATCCGTACGCCTCGTTGGCGAAATCGATTGCCGGATAAGCATATTGACGAAGCGCGTGTGCTTTCGACTGCGCCCGGCGCGCGGTTCAGTCACTATTGAGCCTCATTCTTGAAATGCTTTGGGCCGCACCAATATTAGTGCCATCGGTCACTGCTACCGGCTTATCGACGGGGATCGCGCACCAATGTCACCTCCGAGCCGTCTAGCTAACACCGCGATCGGACATCCGGAGCGGCACAGGCGAGCGCTGAGATGCCCCCTGAAACCGATCGTTCGGCCACGAAGATGCGTGGTGCATTTCACAAATAGTGCGTGATTTGGCTCACGGACACACCTCGTGGCCGGGCGCTGGACCTGAACGGGACACGCCGAGGTGACCTGCACGGACAATTAATTGACGCGCCGTAATCGGCCCGTTATTGATTCGAGATAGCGGCGTGTCGCGAGATGCGGAATTCAAATTGGTCTCGTACGGTCCGTGTCGGCCAGAAAAAGGCCAAACAAAATCGAATCCACGGACCCGCGTGTGAGCGGGGGCTGCGGACGGCCGGGCTAGTACCAGACGCCGTGTCGCCGTCGGGCAGCAGCGCCCGATCGGCGCATCACGCCCCCGCTGTCGTGCCCGAACGAGACGGCGCGGCTCGAAACAACAAACCCGCCTGGACACAGGCACCCGCCCACATCGCTGGGCTTATTTCGGCGCGCGCACCCGCGAAAGGAACGATGTTGAAGAACGTCCGCCAGACGCTCACCATGGCCGCGGTCGCCGGCGCACTCGTCGCCATACCGACCGCGCCGTTCATCGCCCACGCCAATGCGGAGGGCGAGGCCTGGGAGGTGAACGCGGCCCTCGGTACTAACCCCGAGGCGCCCGCAGCGCCAGCGCCCGACGCTGCGCCTGCTCCGGATGCGCCCGCTCCTGACGCGCCTCCGCCGCCGGCCGACCTGCCTCCGGCCCCGGATGCACCGCCGCCCCCGGCTCCCGACGCTCCGCCGCCTCCGGCGCCGGATGCACCCCCGCAACCGGCCCCGCCGGCCGATGACGCGCCCGCACCGGAGCCGGCCAAGGCTCCCGTCAAGGCCTACAGCGTCAACTGGGACGCGATTGCTGCCTGCGAGTCCGGCGGCAACTGGTCGATCAACACCGGCAACGGCTATTCCGGTGGCCTGCAGTTCACGCCGAGCACGTGGCGGGCCAACGGTGGCTCGGGTTCTCCGAACGGTGCGAGCCGTGAGGAGCAGATCCGGGTGGCCGAGAACGTCCTGCACTCGCAGGGCATCGGCGCCTGGCCGGTCTGCGGCCGACGCGGCTGACCAATCCAGACAAACTGCCGGCGGGGCCGGGGCCACAGCGCGGCCCCGCCGTCAGGCGTCTCGGCTACAGGTCGAACACCAGCAGGGTGCTGGTCGCGGTTGCCACGAGCGCACCCGATGAGTCTGTGACGACGCCCTCGGTAAAGCCGACCCGCGAGCCCGCTTTCACGACGGTCCCGGTCGCGGTCAACGGGCCAGTGTCGAGACGCACCGCCTTGAGGTAGTTCACCTTTATCTCGATCGACGTATATCCCTTGCCGGCCGGAAGCGTGCTGTGCACCGCGAGCCCCGCAACGGAGTCCAGCAGTGTGCAAACCAGGCCGCCGTGGACCCCGCCGTTCGGGTTGTACACCGATCCGTCCGGTTGGCAGGTGAACGTGACTTTGCCGGGCTCGACCTCAACGAGATCGAATTGCATGAGTTCGGCGATCGGGGGCGGCGGAAGCTCGCCGGCGATGATCGCCTTGAGATAGTCGATGCCCGCCATCGCGAGGCCTCGCGCCGTACCGGGGCCGGGCTCGTGCCACGTCACCGTGCGTGTGCGCTGAGGTCCCCACAGCTCTTTTTCGGTGTCGTTGTTGACAGTGGTCATGGTGCCCTTCCTGCTCCTAGCCTGGACTTCGCCCAGTGGTAACTGTCTCGGTCCGGGTCGCCCGGACGGGTCGCGTGGTCAAGTCCCCAGGCCAGCAGCGCATCCAACACCGGTAGCAGCGCGCGGCCGGAATCCGTGAGCTGGTAGTCGAATCGCGGCGGCGCTGAGTGGTAGCGGACACGCTGGATGACCCCAGCCTCGTCCAGCGCCTTGAGCCGGGCTGCCACCCGGTCTCTGGGCGCACCTGTGCCGCGAACGATGTCCTCGAAGCGACTCTTGTCCAGCATCAGCTCGCGGACGATCAGCAGCGCCCATCGCTCGCCGACCAATTCCAGCGCGGCGGCGATCGGACAAGGCCGGCCAGGCAGGTCGGCCAGCGTGACAGCCGGCATGCAGGCCAGCATCTCACCTGTAAGTTTGAAAATCAAACTTACTGCGCGGGGTCCGGGCTGCACCGCGCCAGGCGCCGCGCTGTGTTACCAACATCTCGTGACCGCAACGGCATTCGACAACCTCGATGACTACCTCGCGCTGCCTCGTCTTTCAGGCCTGGCCGCCTCGGCGGACGGGTCGCGGGTGGTGACCACCATGGCCGAACTCAACGACAAACGCACCGAGTACATCAGCGCCGTGTGGGAACTCGATCCCACCGGCGAACGACCCGCACGGCGCCTTACCCGTGGCTCGAGCGGTGAGTCGGCACCGGCGTTCACCGCCGACGGCGACCTACTGTTCCTCTCCTCGCGACCGACCGGCGAGAACACCGGCAGCGCCGACAAACCACCGGCCTCGCTGTGGCGGCTGCCCGCCGACGGCGGCGAGGCCGTCGAGGTCCTGAGCATGCCCGGCGGCGTCAGCGTGGTGCGCACTGCGCGCGACGCTGACGCCGCAGTGGTCCGCGCGCCGCTGTTGCCGGCGGCGCGCGACGTTGACGACGACCAGCGGCTGCGCGATCTGCGTAAGACCTCTCACGTGAACGCGATTCTGCACTCCGGGTATCCGGTTCGCTTCTGGGACAAGGACATCGGTCCGGATGAACCCCATCTGTTCGACGCGACCGGACGTGATCTGATTCCACAGCCCGGCGGGGCTCTGCGTGAAGCCGGATTCGACACTGCCCAATTCGACGTCAGCGCCGACGGTCGATTCCTTGTGACGACCTGGCGGGTCGCCGGGCCAGGGCCCACCGAACGCTCGGTGTTGCTGCGGGTCGACCTGGCATCGGGCGAACGCCGCGTGATCGCCGACGACCCGGACGCCGAACTCGAGCATCCTGCAATTTCGCCGGACGGGTCGGCGGTCGCGTTTATCCGCGAAACCATTTCCACCCCCGACTGCGCGCCGCGAATGACGTTGCAATACCTGCGTTTCGGCGAGCCACCGCGGTCGGTGGCGCCAGAATGGGATCGTCGGCCGACCTCGTTGACCTGGTCGAGTGACGGCACCTCGCTGGTGGTCACCGCCGATCAGCGCGGCCGGGCCCCGATATTCCTCGTCGAATTGGCGACCTCGACCGTTACTCAGCTCACCGATGACGACTTCGCCTACACCGACGTCGTTGTCGCGCCCGACGGTGTGCTGTATGCGCTGCGCAGCAGCTATGCGGCACCGCCGCATCCGGTGCGGATCGATCCCGGTGGTGCCGTCACCGTGTTGCCATGTGTCGACTTGCCAACGCTGCCAGGAACTTTGACCGACGTCACCACAGGCGCAGTGCGATCGTGGTTAGTGCTGCCCCACGTCACGACGCCTGCTCCGCTGTTGCTGTGGATCCATGGTGGGCCGCTGGGCAGTTGGAATAGCTGGTCATGGCGATGGAACCCGTGGCTGCTGGCCGCCAAGGGCTACGCGGTGCTGCTGCCCGATCCGGCGCTGTCGACTGGCTACGGCCAGGAGTTCATCGAGCGTGGCTGGGGAGCATGGGGTGGACCGCCGTTCGACGATTTGATGGCCGCCACCGAGGCGGCGTGCGCTCATCCACGCATCGATGCGACCCGGACCGCCGCGATGGGCGGCTCGTTCGGCGGCTACATGGCCAACTGGGTGGCCGGGCACACCGATCGATTCGCCGCGATCGTGACCCACGCCAGCCTGTGGGCGCTGGACCAATTCAGCCCGACAACCGATCACGCCTACTACTGGCGGCGCGAGATGACGCCGGAGATGACCGCTGCCAACTCGCCCCACCACTTCGTCGGTCGGATTGCCACGCCGATGCTGGTCATCCACGGCGACAAGGACTATCGCGTGCCGATCGGGGAGGGCCTGCGGCTGTGGTATGAGCTGCTCGGCGCGTCGGCGTTGCCAGCCGGCGAGGATGGCAGCAGCCCGCACCGGTTCCTCTATTTCCCGTCCGAAAACCACTGGGTGGTGGCGCCACAGCACACCAAGATCTGGTACCAGGTGGTGATCGCCTTTCTGGCCGAACATGTGCTGGGGGAGAGCGCTGAGTTGCCCGAGATGCTCGGAGTAGCGTCGCGCCCGTGACCCAGACGCGCGAATACGACATCGTCTTGTACGGGGCAACCGGCTTCGTCGGCAAGCTAACCGCCGAATACTTGGCCCGGGCCGGCGGTGGCGCGCGCATCGCGCTGGCCGGCCGATCGACTGA
>DAIODV010000243.1:0-6103 GCA_036746615.1 Mycobacterium sp. | reverse complement strand
GGGAATCGCGAACCGGCGGGCCGCGACATACGCCTCGCCCTCTTCTGGATCGGAGGTCGAAAACACTTCGGTCGCACCATATTCGGTGAACACTCCGGCCATGAATTCGGCATCTTCGGTCCCGCCGCCGCCGCGTTCGTCGGACGCGCCCAGCAGCAGTGCGGCGGCGCCGCGGTCCAGCCCCATCCGCAGCTTGTCTTCCACCGCGTTGATCGCGACCGCGTCCATGAACTCCAACATCGCCGGGCGCAGCCGCGCAGTCACCGCGAGCACGGCCTCGGCGGCGGCTTCCACCGACGCGAAGTTGGCGACCACCGTGCTCAACGGCTGCTGCGGCGGCACAAGTCGGAGTATGACCTCGGTGATCACGCCCAGAGTGCCTTCGCTGCCGACGAACAGCTTGGTCAGACTCAGCCCGGCGACGTCTTTGAGCCGTGGCCCACCCAGCCGGACCGCCGTGCCGTCGGCCAGCACCACCTGCACACCAAGCACGTAGTCGGTGGTGACGCCGTATTTCACGCAACACAGTCCGCCGGCATTCGTCGCGATATTGCCGCCGATACTGCAGATCTCATACGACGACGGATCAGGCGGATACCACAGCCCATACTCGGCGACCGTCTTTTTCACCTCGGCGTTGAGCAGTCCGGGTTGGCACACCGCCGTGCGGGTGACCGGGTCGACGGTGATGTCGCGCATCTTTTCGGTAGACAGCACGATTCCGCCGTCGACGGCGGTGGCGCCGCCCGACAGGCCGGTGCCCATACCGCGGGTCACCACTGGGATGTGATGAGCGCTGGCCCACCGCATGATCGTCTGCACTTCCTCGGTGCGCCGCGGGCGCACCACGGCCGCCGGCTTTCCCGCCGACGGGTCGAAGGCGCGGGCTTGCCGATAGGACTCGGTGACGGCGGGGTCGGTGACCACCATCCCGTCGGGTAGCTCGGCGATCAAGCCGGCCAGCACATCCGCGTCCATGGAGGCGATCCTACGGAGGCAGCGCCTTACTTGACGCCAGGTAGTCGGCGCAACATCCGCAGCCCGGTCGTCATCGCCCGCGCGTAGAGGTCACCCCGAACTCCGTCGGGGGCTCCGACGGGTAGCAGGCGTTCGGTCGCAATCGTTTGCGACTCGGTGTATTTGAGGATGCCGTGCTCGCCATGGCGCCGTCCCATGCCGGAGTCCTTCATGCCGCCCATCGGCGCGTCGACCGATCCCCAAGCCGCGGCGTAGGCGCCGTTGACGTTGACCGTGCCGGCTTGCAGTTGCGCGGCGACCCGCCGCCCGCGGGCCGGGTCGCTGGTCCAGACCGCGAAGTTCAATCCGTATGTGCTGTCGTTGGCTTTCTCGATGGCCTCTTGCTCGTTTTCGACCGGGTACAGCGACACCACCGGTCCGAACGTCTCATCGGCGAACGCGGTCATGCCTGCGCGGACATCGGTGAGAATCGTGGGTTCGTAGAAGTACGGCCCGATGTCTGGGCGCGGCCGGCCGCCGGCCAGCACCCTCGCGCCCTTGGCTACCGCGTCGTCGACGTGCTCGGCGACCGTTTGCAGCTGCTTCGCGCTGATCAGTGAGCCCACGCTCGCGGTGTAGTCCAGCGCGGCCGATAACGTCAGCGAATTGGTAGCGGTGACGAACTGCTCGACGAACGCATCCCACAGCGGCCGCGCCACATAGATCCGCTCAACGGAAATGCATAACTGTCCGGCGTTGGAGAACGCTGCACGCACTGCCCCCGATGCGGCCTTGGCGGGGTCGGCGTCGTCGAGAACCAGCAGGGCGTTTTTCCCGCCCAGCTCCATTGAGCAGTCGATCAGCCGCGCGGCAGCTTGCTTGGCGACATTGCGGCCCACGTCGGTGGAACCGGTGAACATCAGAAAATCGGATTGCTCGATGATCGGTGTGCCCAGTTCCGATCCCGGGCCGGTGACCACTTGCACCAACCCCGCCGGCATCCCGGCCTCCTCGAGCAGCTGCACCGCCCACAGCGCCGAAAACGGTGTCCGGTCATCGGGTTTGGTCACCACGGCGTTGCCAGCGACGATTGCCGGGATCGCGTCGCTGATGCCAAGGGTCAACGGATAGTTCCACGGCGAGATGATGCCGACTAATCCCTTGGGGTGGTGGTGTTCCCACACTTCGGTGAGCATCAACTGCACGCCTTGGCGGCGCTTGGGGCGCAGATACTGCTGCGCGGTGTGCGCGTAATAGCGCGCGGTAATGGCTACGTCGAGCACTTCTTCGAATGCGTGGCGGCGCGCCTTGCCATTCTCCAGCTGGATCAAGTCGAGCACTTCGTTTTGGCGGCGCAAGACGAGGTCATGGAACCGCACAAGCACTGCTGCCCGCTCGGCGATCGGGCGTGCCGCCCACGCCGGCTGCACGGCGCGGGCGCGAGCGGCCGCGGCCGCCACGTCGGCAGGGGAGCAATGCGGCACGCGGCCCAGCGGCTCGCCGGTCATCGCGTTGGTGATCTCGCGGTGTCGACTCGTGTCGGCGGCGTCGACCCGGTTGGCCAACGTCTCGAGCAGGTGGTTGGTCGCTAACTGCGGGGGTGCGCTCATGGATCAATCCTTCTCGACGACGTCGTCGATGACTAGCCCCGGCTGGGTCGGGTCAAACTCGTCCAACTGCCGAAGCGAGGAAAGTCGAAGCGAGACCAGGCCTATCACGATCATCGGAATCGCCAAGACCAGAAACGTCATCCGAAGCCCGGCGGCATCGGTCAACGGCCCGGCCAGCATAAAGCCCAGCGGACCGGCGGCAAAGGCCAGCGACGTCATCACCCCGACGACCCGGCCGCGCAACTGCGGCGGCGACTTCGATTGCATGACGTAGTTGTAGATCGGCGCGATCGGCCCGTAGACCAGCCCGATCAGCCCGCACAACACCAGGATCACCGGCAACGGCGGAAGCGTCGATATCAGCGCGGTACACACGCCCAGCGTCAACGTCGCCGTCAACAGCGTCCACCGTCTCGTCAGACGGCGCACCAGCAACGGATACGCCAGCGCACCGGCCAATCCGCCGATGCTCAACGCCACCAGCACCCACCCCAAATGCGTCGGCTCATGGTGGTCGGTGAAGTACTTGGGGAACAGCACGCTTTCCATCGGCAGATACAACGCGGTCATCGCCAAGTCGATCAGTGCCAACGTGCGCAGCACCCGCAGATTCCACACGAACCGCAGACCGTCGACCATCCCGGACCACGGCCCGTCGGGACGCGCTGCAGCCGCAGGCGCGCCGGCGCCGGGCAACCGCAGGGCGCCGATCGCGACGATGGAGACACCGAACGCGCCGGCGGTGACCCACATGGTGTTGACGCCGCCGATCGTGGCGATCAGCAGACCGCCGAGTCCCGGGCCGACGATGTAGGCCACGTTGAAAATGGCCTCGTAAAAGCCGTTGGTGCGATCCAGCGTCCACCCGGCAGTCGTTGCGGCCTCGGGCAGCATCGATTCGCGCGCGGTGATGCCGGCGGGATCGAACAGCGCACCCAATGCGGCAAGCACCGCGAGCACGCCGACGGTGATGCTGGCGTGTCCGAACATCAGCGCCAGCACCGGGACCGCCGCCACGGTGGTCCCCGACAGCGCATCGGAGATCAGCGAAACACGCCGTCTGCCAAGGTAATCCACCGCTGTTCCGGCGATCAGGGTGGAGAACAGCAGCGGCAACGAGGCGGCCCCCGCGACGATCGAGGCGTCGGAGGCGCTGCCGTTGTGCTGCAGCACCAGCCAGGGGAACGCGATCAGCGAGATACCGTTGCCGGCGGCCGCGGCAAGGGCCGCGAACAGTATGAGGAAGACGGGGCGGCGCGACGTTGCGGACATGGCACTTCGGGGACGCAATCTAGCAGCGGCCATGCCCGGTGGGCGAACGATTTTCCGCGGTCATGCACAGTAGAGCGGTGCCCCTTGCCCACCCCCGCACCGGCGCGCTATTCGACTCGCCGGTCAAGCCCGGCACCGGCTGGCCCGGTGATCCGGCGACCGCCCGCACCGCGGTGGCGTCCGCGCCAGCGCAGGTGACCACGATGGCGCTGGCCGCCGAAACGCCGGCACAGCTCGACGCCGAAGTGTCGGTGTGCCGTGCCTGCCCGCGATTGGTCGAGTGGCGGGAGCAGGTTGCGCTGACCAAACGGCGTTCGTTCGCCGACCAGCCATATTGGGGCCGACCGGTACCCGGGTGGGGAGCCGAACGCCCACGGCTGATGATCGTCGGGTTGGCCCCGGCCGCCAACGGCGGCAACCGCACCGGCCGGGTCTTCACCGGCGACCGCTCCGGAGATGTGCTGTACGCGGCCATGCACCGCGCCGGCTTGGCGAATTCGCCGATCAGCGTGGACGCCGCCGACGGCCTGGCGCTGCATGGCACTCGGCTGGCGGCCGCGGTGCGCTGCGCTCCGCCAGGCAACGCGCCGACGCCCGCCGAGCGAGCGACGTGCGCGCCATGGCTGACCGCCGAATGGCGGCTGACCGGCGGCGATGTCCGGGTCATCATCGCGCTGGGCGGATTCGGCTGGCGCTCAGCCTTGGACATGGTCCGGTCCGGCGGCGGCCAGGTTCCGCGTCCTCAACCGAAATTCGGCCACGGCTCCACCGCGACCCTGGTGGCCGCTCACGGGGAAGTGGTGCTGCTCGGCTGCTATCACCCCAGCCAGCAGAACACCTTCACCGGCAAGCTGACCACCCAGATGCTCGACGACGTCTTCGGCCGGGCCGCGATGCTCGCAGGACTATCGCCATGACCGAAAGCGTTAGTGCTGGCATGCGCCTTTCCGTGCTTGACCTCGTCCCGGTGCGCACCGACCAGACCACCGCGGATGCGTTGGCGGCCACCGTCCGCCTGGCGCAGACCGCCGACCGGCTGGGCTTCACCCGTTACTGGGTGGCCGAGCACCACAACATGCCGTCGGTGGGGGCGACCAGCCCGCCGGTGCTGATCGCCTACCTGGCGGCCCAGACCTCCCAGCTACGGCTGGGATCCGGGGGTGTGATGCTGCCGAACCACGCGCCGCTGGCGGTGGCCGAGCAGTTCGCGCTGCTGGAAGCGGCCGCGCCCGGCCGTATCGACCTCGGCATCGGCCGGGCCCCGGGCTCGGATCCGGTGACGTCGATCATGTTGCGCGGCGCCGCCGGACGAGACGATCGTGACATCGACCAGTTCCCGGACTATCTCGATCACGTACGGGCGATGATGAGCGCCCGCGGCGTGGCTGTGCAATTGCGCGATGGGGACTACATGCTCAAGGCCACACCGGCCGCCGCCAGCGAGCCGCGGCTGTGGCTATTGGGCTCGTCGCTGTATTCCGCGCGGCTTGCCGCGGCCAAGGGGCTGCCCTACGTGTTCGCCCACCACTTTTCGGGCAAAGGAACCGAGGAGGCGCTGGCGTCCTACCGGTCGCAGTTCGTGCCAAGCGAGCTCACCGCCGAGCCGCTGACCTTCCTGACCGTCAACGCTGCGGTAGCCGAAACACATGATGAGGCAACGGCTTTGATGCTGCCGAACCTGCACATGATGGCCCGGCTGCGCACTGGAGAACCGTTGGGGCCGCTGCAACTGGTCGAAGATGTCCATGGCGAGGACTTGACGCCCGAGCAGCAACGCATCGTCAACAGCGGACTTGAGCGTGCGGTCGTGGGCACAGCGGCCGAGGCCGCCGAACAACTACACGCGCTGGCGAAAAGGTTCGACGTCGACGAAGTGATGGTGCATCCGGTCGCATCGGCCCACCGCGGCACCGACCCGGCCACCGCCCCAGGCCGGGAGACCACGCTGGAGCTACTGGCCAAAGAGCTGTTCTAACGAGCCGTCAGCACGACGACAGGGATCGGCCGCGTTGTCCTTCTTTGGTAGCCCTCGTAGCGGTTTGCGTTGTTCTTGTTGACGATCTGCCACAGCCGCTTGTAGTCGGCGTCGTCGGGCAGCACCGGATGGGCCGTCACGCGGAAACGCTTTGGCCCGACATTGATTTCGACGCTCGGGTTGGCTTTCAGGTTGTGATACCAGCCCGGAGCTTTGGGATCGCCACCCTTCGACGCGACGATTAGATAGTCGTCGCCGTCACGGGCGTACGTCAGCGATGCGGTCCGGG
>DAIODV010000242.1:0-6112 GCA_036746615.1 Mycobacterium sp. | reverse complement strand
TCCGGGTCGGCGACGAGATCACTGTCGACGACGTTGCAATCGCCGACACTGCTTCGATCGCCGCGCTGGTGTTCGACGCGCTCGAGTCGATCCACCACGCCGATCCCGCGGCGATCAACGCGGTCAACGTGCCGCTCGAGGAAATGCTGGAGATCACGAAGGCTTGGCAGAGCTCCGGTTTCAACGTCTTCTCCGGCGGCGATCTGCGCCGGCTCGGCATCAGCGCTGCGACGGTGGCCGCGCTGGGGCAGGCGCTGTCAGATCCGGCAGCGGAGGCCGCGGTCTACGCCAGGCAATACCAGGACGACGCCAAGGCCCCCAGCGCCTCGGTGCTGTCGCTCAAGGACGGATCAGGCGGGCGTATCGCGATGTACCAGCAAGCGCGTACCGCCGGGTCCAACGAGGCCTGGCTAGCCATCTGCCCGGCCACCCCGCAGTTGGTCCAGGTTGGGATAAAGACGGTTTTGGAAACCCTTCCCTACGGCGAGTGGAAAACGCATAGCAGAGTTTAACCAAACGTTACGGAAATACCGCACATACCAAGGCTTTTCGGTGCAGCATTCACTCAGAGTGCGGATGCCGCGAAATACTGAAAGAATCTGCTCACAATTGGGACGCGACGTCACAATTCCAAATAGCGAGGCAAGACACATGGACCCACAATTCGTCGACAGAGGGGTTGCACAATGACCGCAGTAGCCGAGGCGCCGCAGCCTGGCGCAGAGGCAGTCTCATCGCCTCAATCCGTCGTCGTTGGCATTATCGCCGGCGAGGGCGCCCAAATCGGCGTGCTGCTAGACGCCAACGCCCCGGTCTCGGTGATGATCGACCCGTTACTCAAGGTCATCAACGTCCGACTGCGGGAACTGGGGCTTCCGGCGCTGGAAGCCAAGCAGCGCGGCAGGTGGGCGTTGTGCCTCGTTGACGGCACCCCGCTGCGGGCCGCCCAGTCGCTGACCGAGCAGGACATCTATGACGGCGACCGGGTGTGGCTGCGGTTCGTCGAAGACACCGAGCACCGCTCGCAAGTCATCGAGCACATCTCGACGGCGGTGTCGGTCAACCTGAGCAAGCGGTTCAGCTCCATCAACCCGACTGTGGCCATCCAGGTTGGTGCCGCGATGGTCGCGGCCGGGGTGCTGCTGGGCTCGGCGCTGCTCGCCTGGTTCCGCTTCCGCCACGACTCCTGGGTTCCGGCGCCGTATGCCGCGGTCATCGCAGTGCTGGTGATTTCGGTGGCGCTGATGATCTTGTCCCGCGCCAAGACCGTGCAAGACCGCCGCGCAGGCGACGTGTTGCTGTGGAGCGGGCTGGCGCCACTTGCGGTGGCGGCGGCTGCCGCACCACCCGGTCCCGTCGGCGCGCCGCACGCAGTGATGGGATTCGCGGTCGCCGGTGTCGGCGCGATGCTGGCCATGCGGTTCACCGGCCGGCGGCTGGGGACCGGTACCGCGATCGTCACGGTGTGCCTGGCCGCGACGTTGGCGAGCCTGGCCCGGATGGCACTGGGCACCGGTGCGGTCACGCTGTTGACCAGCATCCTGCTGGTCTGCGTGTTCGCCTATCACGGCGCGCCGGCACTGTCTCGCTGGTTGTCCGGTATCCGGTTGCCGGTGTTCCCGTCGGCCACCAGCCGCTGGGTGTTCGAGGCCCGGCCTGATCTGCCGACCACCGTCGTGCACCCCGTGGGCGGTGGCCGCCCGACCCTCGAAGGCCCCGCGTCCGTGCAAGACGTCGTGCTGCGGGCCGAGCGAGCCCGGTCGTTCCTGACCGGACTGCTGGTTGGTCTGGGTGTGCTCACGGTCGTGTCGTTGGGCGGCCTATCCGACCCGCGCACGGGCCAACGGTGGCTACCGCTGCTGCTGGCCGCTGCCACTGCGGGCTTCCTGATGCTGCGTGGTCGGTCCTACGTGGACCGTTGGCAGGCAGTCATCTTGGCCTTGACGTCGGTCCTGATCGTCGCCGCGATCGTGGTGCGGTATTCGCTGGTGTTGTCGTCAACGGCGGCGATGTCGGCGGGCGTGGCCATCGTGGTGCTGTTGCCCGCGGCGGGATTGACGGCTGCGGCGGTGGTACCCAACACCATCTACAGCCCGCTGTTCCGCAAGCTCGTGGAATGGGTGGAATACCTCTGCCTGATGCCGATCTTCCCGCTGGCATTGTGGTTGATGAATGTCTATGCCGCGATTCGCTACCGGTAGCCGCGTGGCGATCGCAAGCGCGGCGAAGCCGGGCGCAGCGGGTCGCCACATGAAGAGGCTGCGGCCGCTTCGCGCGGCCGCAGTGGCTGCCACCACGCTGATCGTTGCTTCGGTAGGGCTATCCGGGGCGCCGGCCTATGCGATCGATCCGCCGGGGATCGACCCGGCGGCGGTGCCGCCGGACGGTGCCCCGGCGCCCGCGCAGCCGATGAAGCAGAACTCGTACTGCACCGACGTTGGGGTATTGCCGGGCAGCGACTTTCGGGTGCAGCCGAAGTACATGGACATGCTCAATCTGCCTGAGGCGTGGCGCTTCGGCCGCGGCGGCGGCGTGAAGATCGCCGTCATCGACACCGGCGTTACGCCGCACCCGAGATTGCCGCACCTAACTCCCGGCGGCGACTACGTGATGGCCGGTGACGGCCTGTCCGACTGCGACGCGCACGGCACGCTGGTGGCCTCGATGATCGGCGGCGCCCCAGCAACCGCTGCAGTGCCTGAAGCGCCGGGCCCGCGGCGACCGCCGCCGGTTCCGACCAGGGAACCACCGCCACCGGCGCCGCCTCCGCAAACGATCAGCGTGGCGCCACCGCCGCCACAGACGATCACGATGGTTCCGGCTCCGCCGCCGCAAACCGAAGAGCCGGCTCCGGCTTGCCCGTGGTGCCCGCCGGCGGCGCCCAAGTCGCCGGGAGCCGCCAACCACGGTCAAGGCAAGACCGTGCTGCCCGGCTATTCCCGTGGGGGACATGTCGTTTCGGTGGATTATCCGCGACCGGCCGCACCGCCGCCGCTGGACCCCCCGCCGGCCGGGCCGTCCGACGCGTTCACCGGAATTGCCCCCGACGCCGAGTTGATCTCGATTCGCCAGTCCAGCCAGGCCTTTAGCCTCAAAGACGCCTACACCGGCGACGAGGACCCACAGACGCGGCAGAAGCGGGACAACATCTTCACGATGGCGCGGGCGATCGTACATGCCGCGAACATGGGCGCGCGGGTGATCAACATTTCCCAGGTGATGTGCATGAGTGCGCGCAGCCTCATCGACGCGCCTGATCTGGGTGCCGCGGTCCGTTACGCGGCCGTCGACAAGGATGCGGTCATCGTCGCCGCCGCGGGCGACACCAGTCAGAAAGACTGCAAGGAAAATCCACTCGTTGATCCTTTGCACCCCAAGGATGTTCGCGACTGGAATGGTGTGACGACAGTGGTGACGCCGTCGTGGTATAGCGACTACGTGCTGACTGTCGGCGCGGTGGATTCGACTGGCGCACCAATGGACAAGTTGAGTGTGGCGGGGCCGTGGGTGTCGATCGCGGCGCCCGGTACCGACGTCGTCGGGTTCTCACCGCGAGATGACAGCCTGGTCAACGCGATTGACGGTCCGGACAACTCGCTGCTGGTGCCGTCGGGCACCAGCTTCTCCACGGCGATCGTGTCTGGTGTGGCGGCTCTGGTACGGGCGAAATATCCGCACCTGTCCGCGCATCAGGTCATCAACCGGTTGACCCGCACCGCTCGGGCACCCGCTCGCGGAGTGGACAATCAGGTCGGGTACGGCGTCGTCGACCCGGTCGCCGCACTGACGTGGGATGTACCCGAAGGTTCTGTGCTACCTAAAGATTCGGCGTCACCGCTGAGCATGCCTCCGGCACCGACCCCACGAAACATGGTGCCGGTGTGGGTCGCTGCCGGTGGACTTGGTGGCGCGCTACTAATTGCCGGCATTGTGTTCGGTGCAGCGATGCTCTTGCGAAAGACAGGGAGACAGGAATGAAGGCACAACGCGAATACGGCCTGGCCCTGTCATGGCCGCGGGTCACGGTAGTGTTTCTCATTGATGTTGCGTTGCTGGTGATCGCGAGTCATCTGCCGGCGTCTGTGCAGAAGGGTCACGCGGCCTTTTGGGTCGGTGTGGGCATCGCGGCGTTGGTGACGATCGTTGCTCTCGTCACCAACGGCGGCGTCCCCATCGCGTCGGCACCGATTGCGCGAGTGCGAAATTGGTACGCCGACCCGGAGGCGCTCACGGTCGGCTGCACCCCTGCGATCGATCACCGCCGTCGCTTCAGCCGCGAGACGGTCGGAGTGCGTGAGTACGACGGCCAGCTGATCGCGGTGATCGCGGTGGATGGTGCCGTCGAGACACCGTCGGGACGACACGGCCATCGCGATGCGTTACCGGCGACCATGCCGCTGGAAGCGGTCATCGAGGCGTTGCGGCAATTCGATGTCCGCCTTGACAGCGTCGACATCGTTTCGGTCGGAAAACGCCGCGCCGCCAATGGCGTCAAATCGGCCGTCCAAGATGATTTCGGGCCTGCGGGGGATCGACGCCCGCTCGAGGAGCGCAACACCTGGCTGGTGTTGCGGATGGATCCGCTGCATAACGTGCAGGCAGTGGCTGCCCGCGATTCGGTGGCCAGCACCTTGGCGGCGGCAACCGAGCGGCTTGCTCAACATCTCGACGGGCGAAGCTGCTCGGCGCGGCCGCTGACTGCCGACGAGATCACCGACGTCGACGACGCGGTGTTGGCCGGGCTCCAGCCGGCGCACATCCGGCCGTACTGGCGCTACCTCAAGACCCCGGACGGCTTCGTCACCAGCTTCTGGGTCTCACCTTCCGACATCACCAGCGAGACGCTGCAGGAGGTGTGGCTCACGGATGCCGACGTCACCGTGGTGACGATCCGGCTCATCGCGGATGGTCGCGAAGCCGACGTAGCGGTGTGGGTGCGCTACCACAGCGACAAGCGGTTGCGCAAAGAGACGTTCAACGGACTGAACCGGCTTACCGGCCGTCAACTGGGGGCGGTGGCCGCCAGCATCCCGGCGCCGAGTTCGCGTCGTCCGCTGCCGATGCCGAGTCGCATACTCGACGACGGCGAAGGCATCTTGGTTCCGGTCGGTGCGGTATACCAGCAACAGATGAGTTACGCCGAAGCATCACGATGACCCGGCCGCAGGCCGGCGCAGCAGATGCCCGCAACGCGATGGTTG
This sequence comes from Mycobacterium sp., assembly GCA_036746615.1. Classification (GTDB taxonomy): domain Bacteria; phylum Actinomycetota; class Actinomycetes; order Mycobacteriales; family Mycobacteriaceae; genus Mycobacterium. The sequence goes on along the minus strand of DAIODV010000242.1, from coordinate 911 downwards.
CGGGCCTGCTGGCGTCGGGCATCTCGGTCAACGGACTACAACCGAGCCAAAATCCGCAAGTGGCGTTGCAGATGTTCACGACGGCCACCCAGCTCGATCCGGACATGTGCGACGCATGGCTGGCACGGGTACTGGCCGGTGACCAGACCATCGATGTGCTCACCGGCGCCTGGCACGCGGTCAAGACGTTCGGCTGGGAGATCCGCCGACTTGGCTTGTCCGAGTTGGAGTTTCGTCCCGAGGTTTCCGACGGGATGTTCCTGCGGCTGGCGGTCACCAGCGTCGAGTCATTAGCTGCCGCCTACGCGGCTGCCCTCACCGAAGCCAAACGGTACGCCGAAGCGGCGGCGCTGCTGGATTCCACCGAGCCACGCCACCCTTTCGACGAGGAATTGCTCAAATACGTGCGGGGACTGCTGTACTTCCGGACCGGTCGCTGGCCCGACGTCCTGACTCAGTTCCCGCCCGGAACCACGTGGCGCCACCCGGAGCTAAAAGCCGCCGGAGCGGCGATGGCGACCACCGCGTTGGCGTCGTTGGGGGTCTTCGAGGAGGCCACCCGCCGCGCCCAGGAGGCCATCGAGGGCGACCGGGTGCCCGGCGCCGCCAATGTCGCGATGTACACCCAGGGCATGTGCTTGCGGCATCTGGGCCGTGAGGAGGAGGCCGTCGAGGCCTTACGGCGGGTCTACTCACGTGATGCCAAGTTCACCCCGGCGCGCGAAGCGCTGGACAATCCCAGCTATCGCCTGGTACTGACCGACCCGGAAACCATTGAGGCCAGGACGGATCCGTGGGATCCCGACAGCGCGCCCACCCGCGAGCAGGCCGAGGCTGCCCGGCACGCCGAGATGGCCAAGAAGTACTTGGACGAAGGCGATGCCGAGCTCAACGCGATGCTCGGCATGGAA
>DAIODV010000241.1:0-6128 GCA_036746615.1 Mycobacterium sp. | reverse complement strand
CGCGCGGAAGGCCCTCGCGGTGCGATTCTGCGTCTGCTCGTCGTGGACATCAGGTGAACCGGAACCACCGCAGTGCGGCCAGCGCGGCCAGCCCGCCCCAGGCAGCGAGCACCGCGATGCCGAACCAGTCCACCGAGACGCTCATCGCCTGCGACAGCGCCTCGGTCAATGCCCCGGCGGGGGTGAGCCGCGCGGCCCATTTGACTGGCGCGGCGATCAGGTCGGTGTCCACGGTCAGCGCGCCGAGTCCGGCGAAGACAAACCACAGCAGGTTAGCCACCGCGAGCACGATCTCGGCGCGCAGCGTGCCACCCAGCAGCAGACCCAGCGCGGCGAAACATGCGGTCCCCAGCGCGATGATCACCGCGCCCAACACGAGGCCAGTCGGATGCGGCCGCCAACCAAGCGCAAATCCGATGGCGCCCAAGATGATTGCTTGCAGGAATACCACGGTGACCACCGCCAGCGATTTGCCCGCGATGATGCCCCAGACCGGAAGCGCGGTCGCGCCCAACCGTTTGAGCGCGCCGTAGCGGCGATCGAACGCCACCGCGATGGCCTGGCCGGTGAACGCCGTGGAGATCACCGCCAGCGCCATGATCACCGGCGTGAAGGTGGCGGCGCGGTTGGCGCCGAAAGACCCCAGCGGCAGCAGCGTCATCCCGATCAGCAGGGTGATCGGGATGAACATCGTCAGCAGCAACTGTTCACCGTTGCGCAGCAACAGTTTCAGCTCCAAACCAAACTGCGCGGCCAACATCCGCGGCACCGCAGCAGGGCGCGGGTCCGGGTTGAAAATGCCTGCGGGAAAAACAGATTCGCTGGTGCTCATGCGCGCAACTCCCGGCCGGTCAACTCCAAGAACACGTCTTCCAGGCTGCGCTGCTCCACGCGCATGTCGGTGGCCAGCACGTCGATCTGGGCGCACCAGGCCGTCACCGTTGCCAACACCTGCGGGTCCACCGGGCCTTCCACCAGATACTCACCGGGCGCCGCCTCGGAGGCCCGGTAATCCTCCGGCAGCGCCGAGATCAGCAGGGACAGGTCGAGCCGTGGCGGCGCACTGAACCGAAGCTGGTCCTTGGCGCCGCTGCGGGTCAGCTCTGCCGGAGTTCCCGCCGCAACGGTCACGCCGTGATCGATGATGACCAGCCGGTCGGCGAGTTCCTCGGCCTCTTTGAGCTGATGTGTGGTCAGCACCACGGTCACGCCGTCGCGGCGCAGCGCGTCGATCAGCTCCCACACCAACAGCCGCGCGTGCGCGTCCATACCCGCTGTCGGCTCGTCGAGAAAGACCAGTTCCGGTCGGCCGACCAGCGCGCACGCCAGCGCGAGCCGCTGCTGCTGACCGCCGGAAAGCCGTCGGTAGGTGGTGCGCGCCGCATCGGTCAGGCCGAGCGTGCTCAGCAGCCACTGCGGATCAAGTGGGTCAGCGGCATAGGACGCCACCAAGTTGAGCATCTCGCCGGCCCGGGCCGCGGGATAGCCGCCACCGCCCTGCAACATCACCCCGATGCGCGGACGCAGCCGCGCGTTGTCAGTAATCGGGTCCAGGCCGAGCACCTCGATCGTGCCGGCATCGGGGCGGACGAACCCTTCGCACATCTCCACCGTCGTGGTCTTGCCGGCGCCGTTGGGGCCCAGCAACGCCAACACCTCGGCGGCGTGCACGTCGAGGTCGAGATTGGAGACGGCCCTGGTAGCGGCCGTGCCAGAGCCGTACGTCTTGCACACCCCGCGCAACCGCACGGGGACATCGACGGCCTGGTTCACGAGGACTTAGCGTATGCGCCGGGCACCGGCGCGGACTGCGGGGTCTCGCTGGTGGGCAGCACATCCGGCGCCGCGGCCTCGTGGGCCGGCTCAGCGCTGGGCATCGGCCGCCACGGCAAGCGGGTATATGTCGCGGCGATCAACAGCGCCACGATCACCGTGCTGGCGACGGTGGCATCGACGATCTGAAACAGCGCGAACCGGTCGCCGTTGGCCGTCGGGCCGAACACTCCGACGACGATCGTCACGGCGATCGCCGCTATCCGGAAACCAGGCCGGGTGGCCCACGCGGCCAGCGGGATGATGGCCCACAACAAGTACCACGGCTGCACCACAGGAAACAGCAGCACCGTTGCGCCCAGCGCGACACCGAGCCCCCCAACCGGGTGCAGCCGGCCACGCAACACCGCCATCAGCAGCCAGGCGACCGTCACCGCGATGATCAACACGCCGATGCCACGGGTGAGCGACAGCACCGCGGTGGTGTGATCGCCCAGCCCCAGCAGGATTCCCACCTGCCCGGTGCCGAGAGCGATCAGTGTCGGCGGCGACATCCAACTGCGCACCACGTTCGCGGTGCCCAGGGTGTAAATCCAGCCGAAGCCGAGCCCGCTGGCCCAGCCGACCAAGGCCATCACGGCCAGCGCCAGTGCGGCCATCAGCCCGCCGGCCAACACGAACGCCCGAAGATTGCCGCCCCAGCGCCACGCGAGCGCCATCGCGACGAAGCCCAACGCCAGCAGCGACGGCAGCTTGATCTGCGAGGACAGCGTGATCAAAATCGCACCGGCCAGCAGCATGCCCAGCGGCGCCCAGTCCGGCCAATGGGTCCGCAGGCTAGGCCATGGCCGGGGCATCAGTGGACGCGCGGAGTCGACTCCGCGCAGCGCGAACTCGGTGCCGGCCAGCATCAGCCCGAGCATCGGCGCCTCGTTGTGGATACCGGCAACCAAATGCATGATCAGCAGCGGGTTGGCCGCCCCCAACCACAGAGCGCTGACCTCGGCCACGCCGCAGCGGCGGGCCAACCGGGGTGTCGCCCACACGATCAGACCCACACCGAGCAGCACCACCAGCCGGTGGCAGAGCACAGCGGCCACGATGTTTTCACCGGTCAGCGCCGAAATACCGCGACCGATCCACAAGAACAGCGGTCCGTACGGTGCCGGGGTCTCCCGCCACAGACTGGGCACCGACGACGTGAAGACATGGTCGAGGCCCAGGCCGGTCGCCGGACCCACCCGGTAGGGGTCGAGGCCTAGTCGGCAGATCTGGCTTTGCGCAAGGTAGGAGTAGACGTCCTTGCTGTACATGGGCGGAGCGATCAGCAGCGGCAACACCCACAACAACAGCGTGCGGTCGAGGTCGCCGCGGGACATGCGCCGCTGGCCCAGGGCGAAGCGGCCCAGCATCAGCCAGGCGAGCGCCATCATGACCGCGCCGGTGGTGGTCATCGTCAGCGAGACCGTCTGGACCCGCGACGGCAGGTTGAGCAGCCGGACACCGAAGGTCGGGTCCTGGACCACTGGCCGGGCCCCGGCCCCCAGCGCGCCGATGCCCATCAGTACCGTGCCGGTGGCGCCGAACAACCGGGTGCGGCGAAGCGCGACCCGCTCGGCGTCGTTGAGCGGCTGACCTACGGCCACCTCGTCGCCGTGCAAACGGGCAATCGACGAACTCAGCGCGTGGTGGCGGGCTGCCATCAGAGCAGCGTAGCGGCGATCGCAAGCGCGGCGGAGCCGGGCGCGGCGGGTCGCCGCCATCAGAACAGCCGCCGACGCGGTGAGGCTGGCTGGACCCAGGGCCGGAATTTTGTAACACTTGTGTTGTGAAATTCGGTCCGGACGTGACGCATGACGGCCAGACCCGCAGCGCCGTGGTGCGGTTGCTGTTGGAGTCTGGGTCGATCACGGCTGGGCAGATCAGCGACCGGCTGGGCTTGTCGGCCGCCGGAGTGCGACGTCACCTGGACGCGCTGATCGACGCGGGGGAGGCGGAGTCGGTTCCGGCCGCGGCCTGGCAGCAGGAAGGCCGGGGGCGACCGGCCAAGCGCTACCGGCTGACTGCGGGCGGTCGCGCCAAGCTGGACCACAGCTACGACGACCTGGCGTCCGCAGCGATGCGGCAACTGCGTGAAATCGGCGGTGAGGACGCGGTTCGCACATTCGCCCGGCAGCGCATCGACGCAATCCTGTCCGGTGTCGAGGCAGACGAGTCCGATATCGAAGTCACTGCCGAGCGGATAGCCGGCGCGCTGAGCAATGCCGGCTACGTCGCGACGACCACGCAGGTGCATGGCCCAATCAACGGTGTGCAAATCTGTCAGCACCACTGTCCGGTGTCGCACGTCGCCGAAGAGTTTCCGGAATTATGCGAAACCGAGCAGCAGGCGATGGCAGAAGTACTCGGCACCCACGTGCAGCGGTTGGCGACGATCGTCAACGGCGACTGCGCCTGCACCACCCACGTACCACTAACCCTTCGGCGCCCAGCCCGCGTCGAAGCCACTACGAGCAAGCAAGGAGCGTCGTAGATGACGACTACCCCCGAGGTTCACAAGCTGGGTGAGCCGCTGTCTCAGGAGGAGGCGATCGCCTCGCTGGGCCGCTACGGCTATGGCTGGGCCGACTCCGACATCGCGGGCGCCAGCGCGCAGCGCGGGCTGTCCGAGGCGGTGGTCCGTGACATCTCGTCTAAGAAGAACGAGCCGGAGTGGATGCTGGAAAACCGGCTGAAGGCGCTTCGCATTTTCGACCGCAAGCCGATGCCGAAGTGGGGTTCCAACCTCGGGGGTATCGACTTCGACAACATCAAGTACTTCGTGCGGTCGACGGAAAAGCAAGCGGCAACGTGGGATGACCTGCCGGAGGACATCCGCAACACCTACGACCGGCTGGGCATCCCGGAAGCCGAGAAGCAGCGGCTGGTCGCCGGTGTAGCGGCTCAGTATGAGTGCTTGGCGGGTGACACCCGGGTGTGGACGGCCAACCGTGGCGAAATTCCTATCAAGGAGGTCGAATTCGGCGATCGGGTGTTTGCGTACGACGAGGCCGCCGAGCGATTCGTAGTGGCGCCGGTCAAGGCGTCGGCGCAGACCGACACTCGACTTACGTACGAAGTCAAGACAACTCGTCGCAGCATCCGTGCGACCGACAACCACCCGATGCTGGTGTTGCGAGACGAGCGTAAGCCTGGTCGTCAGCGTCGCCGGTATGTGCGACGGTGGGTCACCGTGGGTGAGATCCAGCCCGGTGATTTGATTGCAGTTCCTCGCCAAGTTCCCGAATTCGGTGTGGCGGCCGAACTTCCGATAGTTGACGGTTTAACAACGCCAGCGACCAGTTGCGTTGAACTGATGTGGCTGCTCGGTCTTTACATCGGCGACGGCAACCTGCACCTGTCGACGAAGACCTACCGTGTTCAGTTCGCTATTCCCGCAACTGATGTTGAGTTGCGGGCGGAGTTGACCCGCGTCGTTAAGGAATTGTTCGGGCTGCGGTGCATCGAAGCTGACGAGTACCGCGTTGTGGTGAACTCCAAGGCCCTGACTGAGTGGATCACCGAGCTGGGCTTCGCCGGTGTGTCGCTGACCCAGCGTGTGCCCGAGTGGGTCTACGGGTTGCCTCGCGATCAGCGGCTGGCATTCCTCGGCGGCTGGGTTGACGCCGACGGTTACGTGGGGCCAGCCAGCAGCGGATCGATCCTCCTAACGTGTGCCAACGAGCCATTAATCGGGCAAGCGCGCGAATTGGCCGAGCTATCCGGGCTGCGAGCGGGCGGACCATGGTCGTTCACGCAGCCCGTGTACCACGATCGCACCCGGACCCAGATCGCCTGGCGGTTGGGGATCTCCGGCGACTTTGAGCAGCTCGGTTGCCGGAACCCGAAGCGGACCGATCGCTTCGGACGCCGCCGCTACATGCATTCTTCCAACAGTTCGCACGGTACGACGATCCGGGTGCACTGCAACGAATGGCTCGGCTTTGAGTGTGTGAAGTCCATCGAGCCGTATGCGGTAGAACCGGTTTATGACATCGAGGTCGACGGTCCGCATAACTTCGTGGCCGAAGGCCTGGTGGTGCACAACTCCGAGGTGGTCTACCACCAGATTCGGGAAGACCTTGAGTCCCAAGGGGTTATCTTCCTGGACACCGACACCGGTCTGCGTGAGCACCCCGAAATCTTCCGGCAGTACTTCGGCACAGTGATCCCGGCCGGCGACAACAAGTTCTCGGCACTGAACACCGCGGTGTGGAGTGGCGGTAGCTTCATCTACGTCCCGCCAGGTGTGCATGTCGACATCCCGCTGCAGGCCTACTTCCGGATCAACACCGAGAACATGGGCCAGTTCGAGC
>DAIODV010000240.1:1655-6150 GCA_036746615.1 Mycobacterium sp. | reverse complement strand
GCCCGACGCTTACACCGCCGCCGACAAGATGACCAAGCCGGTGTGGTTGCTGATTTTGGGCGCCGCCGTACCGCTCACGATGCTGCTCAGCGCGCTAGGGGCGGCGATCGGGGCCTGCGCGGCGGGTGTCTACCTCGTTGACGTTCGGCCCAAACTTCTTGAGATTCAGGGCAAGTCGCGATAACGGGATGCGAGTTTTGACCCTCGCGGCGACCACGATCGTCGCGCTGTCGGTCGCTGCGCCCGCATCGGCCGATCCGGATCCCGCAGGCCCGAGCGCTCCGCCGTTCGTCGACCACACTCAGTGGGTGCAATGGAACCAGCTGCCCAGCCTGCGGGTGTATCCGACGCCGTCCGCGCGAGCCGCCGCCAGGCAGTTCGGTTCGGCCGGTCCCGACGCCGACGAGGCGTGGTCCGAGGTGCTCGTCCAGGCGCCCGATGCCGCCACGCCGGGGATGCGTGAGCAGTTCCTCTGCCATTGGGAATTCGCCGAGATTCTCCAGCCCGGTAAGGCCAGCTGGAACCTGGAGCCGTGGCGGCCTGTCGTCGACGCCACGACGATGGCAGACTCCGGATGCAACCCCGGCGGTCCCGAAGAGAGCTTTTGATGCCCGGCCGACCGACCCGTGCCCAGGTGGCTGCCCTCGTCGATCACACCCTGCTCAAACCCGAGGCCACGGCCGCGGACGTCGCCGCCGTCGCGGCCGAAGCCGCAACACTGGGCGTTTACGCCGTTTGCGTCTCGCCGTCGATGGTGGCACAGGCCATCACCGCAGGAGTCCGGGTGGCCGCGGTCGCGGGCTTTCCCTCGGGCAAGCACTTGCCCGAGATCAAGGCCGGCGAAGCGACGCTGGCGGTGGCGTCCGGCGCCAGCGAAATCGACATGGTCATCGACGTCGGCGCTGCGGTTGCCGGTGACATCGAGGCGGTGCGGTCAGAGATCGCGGCCGTGCGCGCCGGCGTACCCAAGGCTGTGCTCAAGGTCATCGTCGAGTCGGCGGCGCTGCTGTCGCTGGCCGGCGAGCAAACCCTGGCCGACGTCTGCCGCGCCGCCGAAGACGCCGGCGCGGATTTCGTGAAGACGTCGACGGGTTTTCATCCCGCCGGAGGGGCGTCGGTGGCCGCTGTCGCGCTGATGGCCGACGCCGTCGGCGGACGGCTCGGGGTCAAAGCCAGCGGGGGCATCCGCACCGCCGCCGATGCGTTGGCGATGCTCGACGCGGGCGCCACGCGGCTGGGGTTGTCGGGCACCCGCGCGGTACTCGACGGCCTGGAAGCCGGCTAGACGTTAGAGAAGCAGTTGTCCTGGCTGCCACCCGTGCTGCCGCTGTCGGCGGGGATGGTGGCGTTGCTGGTCGAGAAGGTCGCCTCAACGCCAGTGCTGGTGACCTTCACGCTGTCGGCATGAATCCCCAGCGGATAGTTCTGGGTCGCCTTCGTAGTGAGGTCGTCGAGGTGCTTCTGGACGTCGGTTGTCGACATCTTGGAACCCAGCGCGCTCAAGCTGACCACCTGAAGCGACAGCCCGTTGTTGACGATCTGCGGCTTGACGGTGGCGCTGTCCAGTAAGCCCTTGAGTTGCACGGTTCCATCACCGGGATTCGTGGTGACGTCGCCGGTGACAAACTTGCCCAGCACGGGGATGGCGTCCTGGATCGACTGCTTGATGCCATCGGCTGACCAGGTGATGGTGCCGTTGATCGAGCCGATCGTGCCACGAGAGTTGTTGGTATCACTCAGTTTAATGTTGCGGATGTCCAGGTTTACCTTCATGCCTTTGGCCGAGCGCACCTGATTGCCGGCGGTCTGCACGGAGATGTCGGAGTAGTTGCTGGTGAGGTACTGCCACAGCACCGGCGGCGATGGGGCGAAGGACACGCTGGCACTGTCTTGGATCTCGCACTGCACCGCGCTGGCCACCTTGCTGCTCGCCAGATGGCGGGTATACAGCTCGGCGCCGATCGCGACCGCGACGATAACCAGCACCACAATCCCCAGGATCAGGCCGATCGAAGTCCGGTTGGCGAAGAACCCGCGTTTGGTCTTCGCCGGTGCGTCCGACGACGGCGGCGGTGTCGTTATCCGGGTGGTGGCCGCGGTCTCGTGCGGCGGCGGCGGCCCGGGCTGATGCGGCCGCGGATTAGGCGGCAAAGGCGGCTGCTGCGGCGGCCGGGTCACCGGCGGACCGGGGCGGGTGGGGGTGGGTTAGAAGTTGTCGAGCATGTGGGGGGTGGCGGTGAAGGCGGCGTCTAGGGCGCTTGTCGCGGTGGGCCCGGTCGGTTCGGCGGCGGTCCCGGTGGTTGCTGCGGCGGTCCCGGCGGACGGCCGGGCTGGCGAATTTGGCGGGTCGGTGATTCCGACGGCGGCGACGCAGGCGGACGCGGCGGCGGTGCACCTCGGTTAGGCGGGCCGGCCGGACTTTGCGGACGCGCCCACTCCGACGGGTCGCCGCTCGATGGTCCTCGAGGAGTCGTCATCAGCGCGATTGTTCCGCATCATCAGGGCGGCGTCGATGGTCGGTCTTAAACATGGGCGAAGCAGGGGTCGGTGTGGCCGGCTGGGATTGACGCATTGCGTGTCGAAAAGTGAGCCACCACACCGTCATTGGTGACGTGCACGCTGTCGGCGTGGATACCGAGCGGATAGTCCTTGGTGAGTCCGGCGGTGAAGGTGTCCAGCGCCGACTGCGCGGTTTCGTGCGGCAGTGTCGCGCCCATCGCGGTCACCTTGACCACCTGCAGCGAAAGCCCGCTGCCGGCGACCGTCGGCTTGACGGTGACACTGCCCAGGCCCAATGCGCCGTTGAGTTCGACGGTGCCGGCATTGGTGTCGGTGTTGACGCTGTTGATCAGACCGCCGACGAATGGGACACCGCTCTGCAAGGTTTCCTTGATGCCATCCGACGTCCAGGTGATGGTGGCGTCCAACGCGCCGATGGTGCCCTTCGAGTCGCCGCTGCCGTGGAGGTCGACGTCGTTGATGTTGATATCGGCCGTCATACCCTTCGCGTCGCGAATCTGATGCCCGGCCGTGTGGATGGAGATACCGCGGTAGTGGCCGGTGAGGTGTTGCAACAGGAATGGGGTGGGGCCGAAGGACACTTTGGCCTGGTCGTGCACAACGCACTCAGTGGCCGTGGCCACGACGTTGTCGGCGCGGTGGCGCGCGTACAGCTCGCCTCCGATCACAGCAGCGGCGACAAGCGCCACCACGATGACGACCACCAAGACGATCGATAACGGGTCGCCGAGGAGGCGACGGCGGCGTTTGGTTTTCACAGCAACTGTTGGGTCCTGTGTCGGGGGCTGCTCGTAAGGCGAATCCGCCGGGAATTCCAGGGTGGGCGGCGGAGCGATCTGGTGCGTCTGCTCGACCGGTGCTTCCTGGGCGGTTGGCGATTCGGCGTGCGCCGCCGGCTCGGTAGCCGGACCCTCGCCGCCGGGACGAGCCCATATCGACGGGTCCTGGTGCGGCGGTCCTTGCGGATTCGTCACCTCGGCGATTCTGCCTTATCCCCTTGAGCGAACGCTGAGTGGTTGCGCAGCACGGCAATCGTTTCGCGGGCCTTCGTCACCTGATCGAGGGCGATATCGGTGACCAGCAATTGCGGATCGGCTCCGGCCGAAGCCACCACCTCGCCGAACGGCGAAACCACCAGGCTGCCGCCCACCCCGGTCGGCGCGGACCCAGATGTTCCAGCCAGCGTTCCCTCCGGGTCGCCCTGCCCTGCGGCGGCGATGTAACTGGTGGAGTCCAGCGCCCGGGCCCGGGCCAGCAACGTCCACTGCTCCAGCTTGCCGCGGCCCGAAGCCCACGACGCGCTGACGGTGATCAGCTGGGCACCGCGACGCGCCAGCGTCGTGAAGAGTTCGGGAAAGCGGAGGTCGTAGCAGGTGGTCAGGCCCACCCCGACGTCGTCGACGGTGATCACCACCGGTTCACGACCCGGCGCGACGGTGTGCGATTCGGTGAAGCCGAACGCGTCGTAGAGGTGGATCTTGTCGTAATGCGCGTCGACGCCAGGGCCCGTCGCGAGCAGCGTGTTGAAAACCCGCCCGTCGTCGGCGGGGGTGAACATGCCCACTATCACGGTGATGCCCGCATCGGCGGCGATCCCGCGTACCCCGTCGGCCCACGGCCCGTCGACCGGCTCGGCGATCGGCGCTAGCGCTACCCCGAACCGGCACATGGTCGCTTCCGGAAACACCGCCAACCGCGCGCCGGCGTCGGCGGCCCGCCCGGCGTAGTCCCGTACCAGCTGCAGGTTCTCGGCCGGATCGGTGCCGGCCAGGATCTGCGCCACCGCAATCCGCATGATCGCCACTCTAAGCGGGATGCCAGAATCCATCGATGATCGAGTTCACCCTCACCCGGACCACGACCGCGCCGATCGAGACAGTGTTCGAGGCCCTCACCAATCACCGCGCGATCGCCGACTACGTGTGGGCGGTACGTCGCAGCACGCTAGATCGAGAGGGAAACCCCGCACCGAACG
>DAIODV010000240.1:0-1645 GCA_036746615.1 Mycobacterium sp. | reverse complement strand
GCGCGATCAGACGTATCGCGGCGGTCGGGCCTGCGATCGTCGAAGAGATCATCGACTACCAGCGACCCACTCGCTACGCATACAAGATGCTCGCGGGCGCGCCGGTCCGTGATCACGTCGGCACGGTCGAGCTGCGCGAAGCGGGCACCGGAACCGCGGTCAGCTGGCACCTACGCTCGACTCCCAAGATCCCCGGTGCTGATTGGCTGTTGGCGCCGGTGCTCAAGAGGGTCATCGGTGAATTGCTCAAAGGCGCTGTCAAGGCCGCGGAAGGCCAGGCCTGAGCGATCAGGCGGTTTCGCCGATCCACGTGGTGGTGAAACGCTGCTCGGCGATCAACAACTCGACGAGTTGGTTGCCGATAAAGTTCTCCAACTTGCCGCCGACCAGCGGAATGCGCACCTCGACCGTGGCCCGCAGCTTCAGCCTGGCGCCGCCCGACTCGGCCACCGGCTCCAGTACCGCGGCGCCGGTCAGCGACGCCGGCGCGTCCAGGATGGAGCCGGTGACGGTCGCGGTTGCGGAACCGTTGATCACCGGCTCCCACCTCTCCTCGCGGCGGATGCGCAGATCGCCGCGGTGGAATTGGGTGATCACTCCGGGCAGCCGGTCGCTGCGCAGCACCTGCGTGGTGATCACGTCGATGCTGCCGTCATCTCCGGACGGGCCGCCGATTTGAATCGAATCCAGCGTGGTGTCGTCGGCGCCGGAATCGGCGAGCCGGGCCAGCCAATACTCCTCGTCGCGCAACGCCCGCAGAACCTCTTCGACCGTGACCGCATAGTCGGTGGACATGTCGAACGAACGCGGCATAGCAGGTCAGGCTACCGTTACGTGCCGTGGCCGGAACACCTTTCGGGGGCGCGCGCGTCGAGGAGGCAGTGCCGCTCGCGCCGCTGACCACGTTGCGGGTCGGCCCGGTCGCCTCACGTGTCATCACCTGTACGAGCACCGAGCAGGTGGTCGCCACGCTGCGCCAACTCGACGGCGAGCAGTGTCAGCCGCTGCTGGTGTTGGCCGGCGGCTCGAACGTGGTGATCGCCGAGACGCTGACCGACCTGACCGTGGTGCGGTTGGCCGCCGACCGCATCAGCGTCGACGGCAACATCGTGCGGGCCGAGGCCGGGGCGGTATGGGACGACGTTGTCGTCGCGGCGATCGCCGCAGGACTGGGCGGGCTGGAATGCATGTCGGGCATTCCCGGCTCGGCGGGAGCCACGCCGGTGCAAAACGTCGGCGCTTACGGAGCTGAGGTGGCGGACACCCTGACCCGGGTGCGGCTGCTGGACCGGCGCAGCGGCGAGGTGCGCTGGGTGGCGCCGAGCGAACTGGGTTTCGGGTATCGCACTAGCGTGCTCAAACACTCCGACGCCGCAATCGTTTTGGAGGTTGAGTTCGCGCTTGACCCCTCGGGCCGCAGCGCGCCGCTGCGTTACGGCGAACTGGTCGCGGCGCTGGGCGCGACGACCGGGGAGCGCGGCGATCCCGCGGCGGTTCGCGAGGCCGTGCTGAAGTTGCGTAGCCGAAAGGGCATGGTGCTCGACCCCGTCGACCATGACACCTGGAGCGTGGGCTCGTTTTTCACCAATCCCGTTGTCGCGCAGGTCTTTTATCAGGAGCTGGCCAGTCGCGTCGACCGGCCCGT
>DAIODV010000239.1:4110-6183 GCA_036746615.1 Mycobacterium sp. | reverse complement strand
GGTGAGGCGCAACGGATTCGGCTGGCCACCCAGATCGGTTCCGGTCTGGTGGGAGTGCTGTACGTGCTCGACGAGCCGTCGATCGGCCTGCACCAGCGGGACAACCGACGACTCATCGAAACCCTCACTCGCTTAAGGAATTTAGGCAACACGCTGATCGTCGTCGAGCACGACTTAGACACCATCGCGCACGCCGACTGGATCGTCGACATCGGGCCCAGGGCGGGCGAGCATGGCGGCCGCATCGTGCACAGCGGGACCTATGACGACTTGCTGCGCAACAAAGAATCGATCACCGGCGCCTACCTGTCCGGCAAGCAAAGCATCGACACTCCGGCGATCCGGCGTCCAGTCGACAAGAGACGTCGGCTCACCGTCGTCGGCGCGCACGAGCACAACCTGCGCAACATCGACGTCTCGTTCCCGCTCGGAGTGCTGACGTCGGTCACCGGTGTATCCGGTTCCGGCAAGTCGACATTGGTCAACGACATCCTCGCCGCGGTGCTGGCGAACAGGCTCAACGGCGCCCGGCAGGTCCCGGGTCGACATGTGCGCGTCACCGGCCTTGACCACGTGGACAAGCTGGTCCGCGTCGACCAATCACCGATCGGTCGCACACCGCGATCCAACCCGGCCACCTACACCGGGGTTTTCGACAAGATCCGTACGCTTTTCGCCGCGACCACCGAAGCCAAAGTCCGCGGCTACCAACCCGGCCGGTTCTCGTTCAACGTGAAGGGCGGCCGCTGCGAGGCGTGTACGGGCGACGGCACCATCAAGATCGAAATGAACTTCCTACCCGACGTGTACGTGCCGTGCGAGGTGTGTCACGGCGCCCGCTACAACCGGGAAACCCTTGAGGTGCACTACAAGGGCAAGACCATCGCCGAGGTCTTGGACATGTCGATCGAAGAGGCCGCGGACTTCTTCCAGCCGATCAGCGGCATCCACCGCTATCTCGCGACCCTCGTCGACGTCGGCCTCGGCTACGTGCGGCTCGGCCAGCCGGCGCCCACGCTGTCCGGCGGGGAGGCGCAGCGGGTCAAGCTGGCGTCGGAGCTGCAGAAGCGCTCCACCGGGCGCACCGTGTACATCCTCGACGAGCCCACCACCGGGTTGCACTTCGACGACATCCGCAAGTTGCTGGACGTCATCAACGGCCTTGTCGACAAAGGCAATACGGTGATCGTCATCGAACACAACCTGGACGTGATCAAGACGTCGGACTGGATCGTCGACATGGGCCCGGAGGGCGGTGCCGAAGGCGGGACCATCGTCGCCGAGGGCACACCCGAGGACATCGCCGCGGTCCCGGAAAGCTACACCGGCAAGTTCCTCGCCGAGACTCTCGGCGGCAACGTCGTATCGGCCAGTGCGCCACGGCGATCCAACCGGCGGCGAAAGGTCACCGCCTAACTGGCGTCGTGCATGGCTTCACTCGCCGAACGTGAAACTGTTGCGAAATTCAAGGCCAATTTCTCGCAATGGTTTCACGCTCGGCGACTCACAGGACGGTTCACCCGCTGCCGTCGTGCATCGACTTACGGATCTGAGCCAGTCGCTCGGCAGCCGCTCGCTGCCGCTCCTCGTACTGCTCCTCGACGTCGCGGCCCTCGGGGGTCTCGGCATCCAATTCGGCTGCGCCGACTGACGTTTCGTATCGGTTCTCGATCTTCTCCCGAACCGATTCGAACGTCGGCACACCTGAATCGTCGTATCCAGGGTCGCTGTCTGGCTCGTCGGGCATGGTTTCACGTTACCCGTGGCGGTCGAGGTAGCGAACCATTTGCTGCCAGTACACCAGGGTCAATGCCATCTGGATCGCGGTTGCGACCGCGGCCAGCGCGGCCCGGTGCCGACGTGCCGCGATGAGCGCGACAACGGCGATGGTCGACGTCAGCACGCTCAATGCGGCGGCGGTGTCCTTGGGCCGGTTGGTGATCCACAGCTCCTCGCCGAGCATCGCGCGGGTCGCCCAATTCCGCTTCTCTGTGACTTTCGGGAAGACGACAGGGTTAGCCGCGAGCCACGCCGCGACCAATACCGCGTGGATGGGGCGGCGCGTCCACACCG
>DAIODV010000239.1:0-4100 GCA_036746615.1 Mycobacterium sp. | reverse complement strand
CAGGCGCTCCACGGGTTCGCGTGCCGGACGAATATCGCGCGGCGAACACGTGCGATCCATGCCGTCACGCGGACTACCTGCCGACAGGTTCAGCGTGCGGACCGGGAGCCGAGATCCGCGGCGGCGACGTGGAGGGCAACGGCATCCACCGCATACCGGGCGTTTCCAATTGGCCGGCCAGCCATGGCAGCGCCTCAGCGAAAGCCCTACTGGCAAAAGGCCAGTCGTGTTTGCCCGGCTGCGCGACGATTGCGCAGTCGATGCCATTGGCGCGGCCCAGCTGGCACAGCCGCTCGGCGGCAGCGGTCTGGTCGTTCGTGTAGGCGATATGGTCTTGACCGCCCAGGCCCACCGCGCCGTCATCCACCGGATGACTCCGATACCGTTTCGGCGCATTGTCTAACGAAATGTCGAACCAGCCCGACACGTCGTCGTATCGGCCGTGCCTGGTGATCACCGTGGCGGGATCGAATGCTTCCCACGCTTCGACGTTGCCGCCGAACAGCCGAACGATGGTCTGCGCTTTGGTTCCGGCATCGGGGCCCATGTTGCCGGCGATGTCGACGAATGTACTGAACAGGTCGGGGTGCATGACCGTGAGGTCCACCGCGCAGGTGCCGCCCATAGACCAGCCGACGACGCCCCAATGCGATGCGTCGCGGCTGACGCCGAAGTTCGAAACCATATATGGCACAACGTCTTTAGTAAGATGGTCGGCGGCGTTGCCGCGGCTGCCGTTGACGCATTCGGTGTCGTTGTTGAACGCACCGCCGGAGTCCACAAACACGAACACTGGAGCGTTACCGTCGTGCGAGGCAGCCAGTTCGTCGATCGCCTTCACCGCGTTACCGGCTCGCGCCCAGTCGCCGGGTGTGTTGAACTCGCCGCCGATCATCATCACCGTCGGCAGCTGCGGAGGGGGAGTCGTGGCAAACCATGCTGGCGGCAGGTAAACCAGCTCACCGCGATGCTTGAAATGCGAAGCGTCGTCGGGGATCGTCACCGGCACCAAGCTGCCGTGTTGCGGCTGGACACCGTGCGCGGCCATTGCGGTGACCGTGGCCATGTCCGTCTGGTCAGGCAGCGGCCCGGCGGTGAGCTGATTCAAAGCGGTTTGGACGGTGGGGAAGTAGCCGACCCACAAGTTGAGCACCAATCCCGTGCTGAGCAGACACAGTGGCACGGCCAGCATCGACGCACCGCGCCGCCACCAGGCGGCGCCACGCCAGCCAAGAAACAAGATCACTACCGAGGCGCCGCTGGAAGCGATCCACCACCACAACAGCCGCGGCGCCGGGTCGTCGGCAAGACCGTCGGCGGTGATGTACCAGTGCGCCCAGGCGGCCACTGCGATTCCCACAGCTGCCGCAATCGGCAGCCACAGCAGCCGCCAGCGGCGCGATCGCCACCCGACCGCCAGCAGCAGCACGGTCACCGTGATGGCCTGGACCGTGCCCGGAATCCATCCATGCATCAGTGACGTGTGGTGCTCTGCCGCTACCGAGAACGCGAGGTTCGTCGATGAACCCGTCACATGGTCCATTGTGGGCGCTATTGCGCGCTTGAGCACGTGTTTCATTCATCGGTTGCGCAATCGGTATGCGCGCCCGGTCGGTTAGCGCGGCTTCGCCAAGGGGAACGGCAGCGTCTCGCGGATGCTGCGGCCGGTGATGAGCATGACGACGCGGTCGACGCCCATCCCGAGACCCCCGGTGGGCGGCATCGCGTATTCCATCGCCTGCAGAAAGTCCTCGTCGAGTTCCATCGCTTCGGGATCTCCGCCGGCCGCTAGCAGGGACTGCTCATGCAGGCGGCGGCGCTGTTCCACCGGATCGGTAAGCTCGCTGTAGGCAGTGCCCAGCTCGACGCCCCACGCCACCAAATCCCACCGTTCGGCGATGCCGGCTTTACTGCGATGCGGTCGAGTCAGCGGCGACACCGACAACGGGAAGTCGATGTAGAAGGTCGGTTGCTCGGTTCGGTCCTCGACGAGATGCTCGTAGAGCTCCAGCACCACCGCGCCGGCGTCCCAGCGCGC
Organism: Mycobacterium sp.; assembly: GCA_036746615.1. Lineage (GTDB taxonomy): Bacteria > Actinomycetota > Actinomycetes > Mycobacteriales > Mycobacteriaceae > Mycobacterium. The sequence goes on along the minus strand of DAIODV010000239.1, from coordinate 2,062 downwards.
CAGATAGGGAATGTGTGCTGCGTCGGACAGTTTGCGCAACTTCGCCAAACTGGTGTCGGCGTCGATGTGCTCACCGAGCGCCTCGGAGACCGCTTCGTGCACAGTCTTGATCGGCCACATCCCGGAGATGTCGACCGCGTCGAATCCCGGCGCACCCACGCGGGGGCGCATCACCACCTGCGCGCCGTTCGCGGCCTGGGCGGCGTTTTGGATCAGCTCCACGGCGCCGTCGATCCAATCGGTGTAGTCGGCGTGCGCCTGATAAGCCTCCAGCAGGGTGAACTCCGGATTATGGCTGAAGTCGACACCCTCGTTGCGGAACGCGCGGCCAAGTTCGAACACCCGCTCCACTCCACCGACGCATAGCCGCTTGAGATACAGCTCGGGAGCAATCCGCAGATACAAGTCGAGGTCGTAGCTGTTGATGTGGGTGCTGAACGGGCGAGCGGTGGCACCGCCATGGATTTGCTGCAGAATCGGGGTTTCGACTTCCAGGAAACCCTTGGCGCTCAAGGTTTCTCTGATTGCCCGCAGCACACTGCTGCGGGCTGAGAGCAGCTCGCGCGATTCTGCATTGATCGCCAGGTCGACATAGCGGCTGCGCACTCGCGCTTCTGGATCGGTCAGCCCTTTCCACTTGTTGGGCAGCGGCCGCAGACATTTGCCGATCAGTCGCCAGTTACGGACGATCAGCGACCGCGTCCCGGTCTTGCTGAATCCCATCTCCCCGGTCACTTCGACCAGATCGCCGAGATCGATGGCCTTGGTGAAATCCCTGGTGCGCCCGCGTTCCAGAACTGAATTCTCCAGCAGCAGTTGTGTTTCCGCTGACCAGTCGCGCAGCTGGGCGAACAGCACACCGCCGAAGTCGCGGATGCGCAGCACACGTCCAGACACCGACACGGTCGTCTGGTCGTCGCTACCCAATGCCTGAGCAATCGTGTGGCTGGGCGCCTGGCCCACCGGATAGGCGTCAACGCCCCTGTCCTGCAGCATCTTTAGCTTGGACAGCCGGACTCGCATTTGTTCCGGCAGCCGACGGTCGCCATGCTTGCCGGCTGTCAGGTCGGCCTGCTGCAACGCAGCGACGTCCGGTGCCGATCCGTCGTGGTGCAAAAGTCCGCTCGCCAACAGCGTCGGCGGTACCGATGGGTGATGTCCGGTGTGCTGTTCCTTGCGCCGAGTGAACGGCAGCACAAGGAAGCCTTCGGCGACCACCGAGGCCACACCGACCCGGGGGACCATGCGGGCGTCCTCGTAGCACGCGTAGCGGGGCACCCAGTCGGGTTGATATTTCATGTTGGAGCGGTACAGCGTCTCCAACTGCCACCACCGCGAGAAGAAGATCAAGAAGCCGCGCCACAATCTCGCGACCGGTCCCGCGCCCAGTTGGGCGCCCTGTTCGAACGCCGATCGGAACATCGCGAAGTTCAGCGAAATACGGCTGATGCCGATGCGCCCGGCGTGCAGGGCAAGCTCGGTGACCATCAGCTCGATGGTCCCGTTGGGGGATTCCGGAGAACGACGCATCAGATCCAGCGAAACGCCGTTGCGGCCCCAGGGCACCAGCGAAAGCATGGCGACGACGGTGTTGTCGGGCGTGACGGCTTCGACCAGCAGGCAGTCGCCGTCGGCCGGGTCGCCGAGCCGGCCCAACGCCATCGAGAATCCGCGCTCGGTTTCGGTATCGCGCCATGCATCCGCGTGGGCGACCACCCGCTTCATCTCGGCCGGCTCGAGGTCGTGGTGTCGGCGGATGCGCACCGTCAGCTCGGCGCGGCGCGCCCGGGTCACGGCCTGGCGCACGCCGCGCATCTCGCGGCCGGCCAGCCCGAAGTCGGCGGTGTGCAGAATGGCCTCGTCGCCTAGCTCCAGCGCGTTCAGGCCGGCTTGGCGGAACGCTCGCGCCCCTGCCGAACTGGCGCCCATGTTCCCGGGTGTCCAGCCGTAGGTCTGGCACAACGCCAACCAGGCGTCGATGGCCTGCGGCCACGCGCGCGGGTCACCGATCGGGTCTCCACTGGCCAGACAGACGCCGAGCTCGACGCGATAGGTGATCGCG
>DAIODV010000238.1:369-6188 GCA_036746615.1 Mycobacterium sp. | reverse complement strand
GCGCTCGGCGCAGCACCTCGCGTGCCTGGTGCGCGTGCAGCGCGTCGACTGGGCGGGCGTTGGAGATGGCGTCGCGGCTTCCGTCTCGAGTGACGGTCAGCGACGGGTCGGGAGTGAACAGCCAACGCACGATCTCGGTCTCGTGATAGCCGCCGTCGTGCAAAACCATCAGCAACCCCGGCAGGCTCTTGACCACCTCGCCGGAATCGGTGAAGAAGGCCCGAGGCACCAGCACGTCACCCGCACGGCGCACAGCCACCAGATGACCTTCCTTCAGGTGCTGCTGCACCTTGGTCACCGGTACGCCGAGCAACTCGGCGACGCCAGGCAGATCGTAAGTGGGTTCGTCGGGGTCCAGAACGTCGTCGCCGGCCGGAATCCTGCTCACCGGCTCAGTGTAGGCCGGACGTGCTGCTTATTTCGGCGCGCGAACAAGAGATTTCAAGCGGACGAGATGCTGCCACTTACGATGAACCTCGTGGCTGCAGCAACGACGCATGATCCCCTCGAGGGCACGCTGCTCGAAGGGCGATATCGCGTTGCGACCAAGATCGCTACAGGCGGCACTTCCACGGTGTACCGCGGCCTCGACACCCGGTTGGACCGGCCGGTCGCGCTGAAGGTGATGGATTCTCGCTATGCCGGCGACCAGCAATTCCTGACCCGCTTCCAACTGGAGGCCCGCACGGTTGCCCGACTCAAAGACCCCGGGCTCGTCGCGGTCTACGACCAGGGGCTCGACGCTCGACACCCGTTTTTGGTGATGGAACTCGTCGAGGGCGGCACGCTACGTGAGTTGCTGTCGGAACGGGGTCCAATGCCACCGCACGCGGTCGCCGCGGTGCTTCGCCCGGTGTTGGGCGGGCTGGCCGCGGCACATCGCGCCGGCCTGGTGCACCGCGATGTCAAACCCGAAAACGTGCTGATCTCCGACGAGGGCGACGTCAAAATCGTCGACTTCGGGTTGGTACGGGCCGTCGCCGCGGCCGGAATCACTTCCACCAGCGTCATTCTCGGCACCGCGGCCTACCTATCCCCCGAACAAGTCCGGGACGGAGATGCCAGCCCGCGCAGCGACGTCTATGCCGTCGGCATTGTTGCCTACGAGCTGTTGACCGGGCATCCGCCGTTTTCCGGCGACTCGGCATTGTCGGTCGCCTACCAACGCCTTGACACCGACGTGCCCGTCCCCAGCATGGTGATCGACGGCGTTCCCCGACAATTCGACGAGCTTGTCGGTCGCGCGACGGCGCGGGAGCCCGCCGCCCGATACGCGGACGCCCAGGAAATGGGTGCCGAATTGGAGGCGATCGTCGACGAGTTGGCGCTGCCGGAGTTTCGCGTGCCCGCACCGCGCAACTCCGCCCAACACCGCTCAGCCGCAGTGCATCACAGCCAGATCGACCGGGCGACCGAGCCTACGCAGCCGCCGGTGCACCGTCCCACGCGTCAGCTGACCCGGCGACCCGAGCATGACGAACGACGAGAAATGTCACGGCAATTCGCCGGCATCGACCTGGTCGAGTTCGCGTTCGAGCGCCAGCATGCCCGACGCATGGTGCTGATATGGGTTGCGGTCGTGCTGTCGATCACCGGGATGATCGCCGCGGCGGCATGGACCATCGGCAGCAACCTGTCCGGATTACTCTAGTCGCGCAACATTTCGGCGACCAGGAACGCCAGCTCCAGCGACTGCTGGGTGTTCAGCCTGGGGTCGCAAGCGGTTTCGTAACGGCCGCTGAGATCGGTTTCCGAAATGTCTTGGGCGCCACCTAAACACTCGGTGACGTTCTCTCCGGTGATCTCGACGTGGATGCCACCGGGGTAGGTGCCCAGCGCCCGGTGCACTTCGAAGAAGCCCTGCACCTCGTCGACGATGCGGTCGAAATGCCGTGTCTTATAACCGGTGGACGACTCGTGGGTGTTGCCGTGCATCGGATCGCACTGCCAGATCACCTGATGACCGGTGGCTTGCACCTTCTCGATGATCCCCGGTAGAAGGTCGCGGACCTTGTTGTTGCCCAGCCGGCTCACCAATGTTAACCGCCCCGGCTTGTTGTGCGGGTCAAGGCGTTCGACGTATTCGACGGCTTGCTCGGGTGTTGTTGTCGGCCCGACCTTAACGCCGATCGGGTTCGCGATCACCTCGGCCAACGCGATGTGCGCGCCGTCGAGTTGCCGGGTCCGGTCGCCGATCCAAAGGTAGTGCGCCGACAGGTCATACAGCTGCGGCTCGCCGTCCTCCGCGTCGGACAGCCGCAGCATGGCACGCTCGTAGTCGAGCACCAACGCCTCATGGCTGGCGTAGATTTCGGCGGTCTGCAGGTTGCGGTCGGCCACCCCGCAGGCGCTCATGAACTTCAGGCCCCGGTCGATCTCGCTGGCCAGCGCCTCGTAGCGCGCGCCGGCGGGCGAGGACGAGACGAATTCCCGGTTCCAGTCGTGCACCAAATGCAGCGACGCCAGCCCCGACGAGGTCAGCGCGCGTACCAGGTTCATAGCCGCACCGGCGTTGGCGTACGCCCTCACCAGCCGCGAGGGGTCGTGCTCACGCGCCGCAGCGTCGGGGGCGAAACCGTTGACCATGTCTCCGCGGTAGGAGCGCAGCCCGAGCGCATCGAGGTCAGACGACCGGGGCTTGGCGTACTGCCCGGCGATGCGGGCTACTTTGACCACCGGCACGCTGGCGCCATAGGTCAATACCACCGCCATCTGCAGCAATGTGCGGATATTGCCCTTGATGTGCGGTTCGGTGTTATCGACGAACGTCTCCGCACAGTCGCCGCCCTGCAGCAGAAACGCCTCACCCTTAGCTACCTGCGCCAGCATGTCCTGTAGCCGGACGACCTCCGACGCCACCGTTACCGGGGGAACACTCTCCAAGACCGCTCGCATCGGCTCGACCTGTTCGGGCGTCCAGGTGGGCTGTTGTGCGGCGGGCTTGGCCAGCGCGGCGTCCAGCCGAGCCCGCAGATCCGCCGGCAGCGGAGGCAGCGGCGGCAGCTGCTCGATCGGTACGTCAACGGTCCAGTTCACCCGTCTATGGTAACTGGACTCATACGCCGCTTAAGCACCCCGCGATCAGGGCGAATGCTCATCGGTGGTGATCAACCGGTATCGGCGCAGCTGGTCTCGAGCATCAACCAGTGCGTCGTGCACATCCTGCGAGCGGCGCGGCAGCTTCGGACTCCCGCGGTCTTCCCACAGCTGGCGCAGCTCGCGGGTGAACCGCGGCATCGCCCGCGGGAGCTCGGTCATCGGGCCCCACAATTGGCACAGCACGACGTGGTCGTAGGCGCCGACCCACGCCCACAGCTCGATCGGCTCATTGCCGTCGACGTCAAAGAACGATTCCAGATCCGCGCGGATCCGCGCGCGCGAGCGCCACAGCTGCGATGCGGGCGGCGGGAGTTTCGGCAGCACGTGGGTGCGCACCCAGCTGCCGGCGCGCTCAGGGTCGAATTCGGTCGAGACTGCGTAGTATTCGCGGCCATCCTCGGCAACCACCCCGATCGAGATCAGCTCGATAGTGCGACCGTCATCGATGAATTCCGTGTCGTAGAAGTAGCGCACGGTCACGTGATGCCGGCACCGCTGACGACCGCGCGCGGGTGCGTTGGCGGCGGAGCTGGATGAACTTCACGGTCCAGCACCGCGTCGACCACGCGACGATCAACGTGGCGCGGCGTACCGGCGATCGTGAATTGCAGCCAGAGCTTGGCCCGCACGACCGGGCGGCGCAGGGTTCGTTCGCGTTGCAACGCCCGCGCGATCTTGTCCAGCTGGCCCCTGTAAAACCAACGGGCCCATGGGGCTTGAGGGCGCGAGAGCCGAATCGCCCCGACGACCAGCAGCGGCACGAAGAACATGCCGATCAGCCCGGTCCATACCTTGCCTTTGAGCACAACCAGCACCGCCAGCGGCAAGGTCAGCGTCATCGCAACGACCAGGCCGGCGCGTAGCAGTACCGAGTGGGTGGTGTCGTGCCAGAGGCTGACGAAGAACAAAAACGGGTGCAGCCCCAGCACCAGCAGCCCACCCACGGCTACCGCGGCGAATACCGCATCGACCGACGTGCGCCCGTCTTCCTCCCAATACACGTCGGACAGGTGCAGGATCAACGCGTACTCATCGAGCACCAGCGCGGCTCCGATGCCGAAGACGATGGCGATCGCCGTGTCCTCGAGCTGATTTCCGCTGACCGACAGAGTCACCAACGCCACCCCGGAGATCATCACCATCACGACTCCGACGACCACGTGGTGGATGTGCTTTGTCCCGATCTGAATATTGCGGGGCTCCCACCACCGAGGCGCCCTGCCAGTTGCGACGCGACTACGGATCGAGCGCACCACGCTACGGGTCACGAAAAAGGTGAGGATGAAGGCGACCAGACAGCACAGCAACGGCAGTCGACCGTGGCGGATGATGTCGTCTTCGAACCAGCGGAGCACGTATGAAAAGCTACGCCCACTCCGCGTCGACGGCGCTCCGCGACACCGGTCAAGACGCTCGCCCCGATAGGCTGTTCACCGACATGAGTACATGGCAGTCGCCCGACGTGGGCAGTTGGCGTGGGCGAGTCGCCACAGCGTGGCCGGGTATCTGGCGAAACGCCTGCTGGGCGTTGCTCCAGCTGGTGGCCTTGGCCGCGCTGGGCTACGCCGGCTGGCGGCTCGTCGGCCACACCCCGTACCGCATCGACATCGACGTGTACCGGATGGGCGGCCAGGCGTGGCTGGACGATCACCCGCTCTACGCCGATGGTGCGCTATTTCACACGCCGATCGGCTTGAACCTTCCCTTCACCTATCCGCCGCTCGCCGCCATCGTCTTTTGTCCCTTCGCCTGGCTGGGCCTGCCGGTCGCCAGTGTGACGATCACGCTGATCACCTTGGCGCTGCTGCTGGTCTCGACGATGATCGTGCTGACCCGACTCGACGTGTGGAGCAGCGCGCGGATAGTGCCCGGTCCGGCGTCGCTGCGCCGCTGGTGGCTGACCGCGCTGATCGTCGCGGGGGCAGCGATCTGGCTCGAGCCGATCAAAGCGAATTTCGCCTTCGGGCAGATCAATGTCGCGCTGATGACGTTGGTGATCGCGGACTGCATGCCGCGCCGTACCCCATGGCCACGCGGGCTGTTGCTGGGACTGGGCATGGCGCTCAAACTCACCCCGGCGGTGTTCCTGCTGTATTTCTTGCTGCGCCGCGATAACCGCGCCGCATTGACCTCGGTAGCGTCCTTCCTGGCTGCCACGCTGGGCGGATTTGCCTTGGCCTGGCGCGACTCCTGGCAGTACTGGAGCCACACGGTCCGCAACACCGATCGCATCGGGGCGGCGAGCTTGAACACCAACCAAAACATCGCCGGGGCGCTGGCACGGCTGGGCCTGAGCGATCACGAACGCTTCTTGCCCTGGGTGGCCGCGTGCCTGCTCGTGCTCGCGTTGACGGTGTGGGCGACGCGACGGGTGCTGCGCGCCGACGAGCCGACCCTTGCAGTGATCTGTATTGCGCTGTTCGGTCTGGTGGTTTCGCCGGTGTCCTGGTCACACCACTGGGTGTGGATGTTGCCGACGGTGTTGGTGACGGCGGTGCTTGGTTGGCGGCGACGCAACGCCGCGCTGGCCGCCGTCAGCGCGGCCGGAGTAGCGGTGACGGTGTGGACGCCGATCGATCTGCTTCCCAAACACCACGAAGTGGGCGTCGCGGGGTGGCGTCAATTCGTCGGTGTCTCTTATCTGTGGTGGGCACTGGCCGCCATCGTCGCAGCGGGCGCGACAGTCGCTGTCCGCACCGCCACCGTCGCTACGCCGCGGG